>JAAZYK010000036.1 GCA_014239685.1 Dehalococcoidia bacterium
CATCCCAACTGGCGAGTGGGTGAACCCTCCCGTATTTCCGGTCTGAGCGAAAAATCCGTTCCTCCTTCAGGAATGCCGGGTCTACCGGAAACAGATTTGCGGAGGCTGGAATCGCGGGGAGACCAAGTGGGAAGACGGAGAGTGACTCGTCATCATGCGGGCGTAAACCCGTAGTAGGGCCAGAGCCGGTCGAAATCGGCTACCCTCACGATCTCCGACCATGTATCTGCAGCTAGATCCTAACGAGGAGTGCCCTTTTGAGTTCTGGAATGATCACGGACATTGAGGTCATCTCGTTTCGAATGCCCACGAATAGTCAGGGCACAAAGTGGGGTTACGGAGAGGTTAGTGCTGAGCACGATGGTGTTCAGTCGATTACCCGTATCTCGACCGATAGTGGCGCCGTTGGATACTCGACCGGAGGCGTGCACTCTTACTTCTATGGAGCGACCTCGGCAGAGGTGGAGTCGATTATCAAGCCGATGCTGATCGGCCAGGATCCATGGGACAGAGAGTTGCTCTGGAACTGGATGGCGCAGCATCGCGGTATCTCAGAGGGGCTGCTCGGCAACATCGATTCCGCGCTGTGGGATCTGGCTGGCCGTGCGTCGGGTGTTTCTGTGGCGAAGCTGCTGGGCCGTGCTCGCACAAAAGTGAAGGCGTACGGTAGTACCGCACCGAACCTTGGTGGCCCGGACGTGTACGCCCGTCTGGCGCGGGCATGTAAAACACGCGGCTATCAGGCGTTCAAGGTTCACGCTTATATCTTTATGGACCCAAGGACAATGACGCCAACTCCTGGAAAGCCCGCCTCGCCGCGTGAGGATGTCGAAATTTGCGAGGCTGTGCGGGACGCGGTTGGTCCTGACATGATGCTGATGCACGACCCTTGGGGCGTTTACTCGTATCAAGAGGCGGTGTACGTGGGTCGTGAATTGGAACGGCTTGGCTTTTATTTTTTCGAGCACCCTATGGACGAGCGACGTACGGAGCCTTATCGCCGGCTGTGTCAAGAACTGGACATTCCGGTGTGCTCTCCGGAGTTGACCGACGGTATGCACTACAGCCGAGCCGAGTGGCTGCTCCAGAAAGCATCGGATATTGGCCGCATTGACGTTAACTTTGGCGGGATCACGGCTTGTAAGAAGGCCGTCGATATGTACGAATCGTTTGGGGTACCTTGCGAGATGCATGTGGGCGGGCATGGAAACGCCGCCATTCTCGGGTCAACAACTGAGGAAACCTGTGAATTCTTCGAGCGCGGTCTGTTATATCCGGGTGTGGACTACGATGTGCCCCCTCTGTACCTGAACGCGCCATGTGACCCAATGGATGAACATGGGTTTGTGCACCTTCCAGATGGACCCGGATTGGGCTTTGATTTCAACTGGGATTACATCAACGATAACCGCCTCAGCGGCCCGGAGATGATTGTTGACGGTCCGGATGTAGGTGTTGGCACCCGCCAAATTCTCCCCTAGGAGACCGGATGAAGATTATCGATGCGCATCACCATCTGTGGGACCTAGAAAACAACAGTTACCCGTGGCTTCAGACGCCGATTGATCACTTTGCAGGCGAATACTCAAAAATTCGGCGGACCTACCTAGTCGAAGACTTGATCTCTGATGCATCTGTCGGGTCGTACGAGTTGGTCAAGTCTGTCCACGTGCAGGCCGAGTGGGATCACGACAACGATCCTGTTGGCGAGACGGCGTGGTTACAGGGGGTAGCTGATTCACCTGAGTCAAATGGGCTGGTTTCAGCCATTATCGGGAACGCAGATTTCTTTTCGCCCAATATCGAAGACGTTTTGCAACGACACGCAGCGCACGCCAACTTCCGGGGCATTCGTCAGATGCTCAATCACTCGCAGGACAATTCCAGGTTAAATTTTATCGATCGCGGTGACGCAATGGACGATCCTGTTTGGCGGGACGGTTATCGCTTGCTGGCGAAGTTTGAAGCGTCGTTTGATTTGCAGGTGTGGCCGTGGCAGCTTGAGATGGCGGCTCGGCTTGCGTCTGACGTCCCCGAGGTGCCGGTGATTCTGAATCACACGGGGATGCCGTACGCGAACAACACTGCCAGCCGTAGGCAATGGGATGTCGGGATGCGGACGCTTGCTGCCACAGGCAATGTCTCCGTCAAGATATCGGCACTAGGGTTGGCGACCCCGGGGTGGACCGTTGAGGATATTCGCCCTTACGTGGAGGGGACGATCGAAATCTTTGGCGTTGATCGCTGCATGTTCGCTTCCAACTTTCCTGTGGACAGCCTGACGAGCGACTACACGGCCATATGGTCGGCGTACGACGAGATCACAAGTGGGATGTCGGACGAGGATCGCGGGAAGCTTTTCCACGACAACGCAGTGAAGTTCTACCAACTGTAGGCCGTCCGTTATGTGCGTCGTTTCATTTGGAGGGTGCTGATGTGGAGACGGTCGTACTGGTCGACTAGTATCGACTCGAAGGCGGTTAGTAATCCGTCACTGCGTTGTGACGCTTGGATTTGCGAACCATCCTGTGCTGTCATTCTGAGGTTTAGGCGAAGAATGACAGTGCTACGAGATGTCGTCGCTGGTAAGAGGGTGTCCGTGATGCAAAGGGCGTGGCGTCCGGGCATGCCCAGGCGTATCTTGGCGTCCACGAAAGAATTTTAGGCAACCTACATCAGTTCGGGAGGCCATATGGCGGGCGAAGAGAATCTCAAGGAACGAATCAGGCGCGGCGAAATAACAATCGGCGTGCAGGTCCCATACAACGCCACCAAGTCCCAGATCGAGGACATTTATGGCAAAGACGATCAGTACAATTACATTTCGGTCGATAGCCAGCACAATCCGCTGAACGAGACCGATCTTGTGGCCGTCTGTCAGGCTGCACAGGACCTGAGTATTCCGGTTCACTTCCGCATCAAGAACACTTACTACACCTGGCAGATCGGGAACTGGCTGGATCTTGGCCCAAGCCTGATCGAGGTTCCGCAAACCGAGACAGAGGCGACTGCGCAGGAAGCCGTCGACTACTTCTACTACCGGCAGTTTGGTCGCCGCAGTTGGGGTGGTGCGCCACGTGTAGGGATCGCCGAGAACCCGGAGAGGCTTGACTACGCCAACTTTTGGAACAATTACGGCGTCCTTATGCTGCAGGTGGAGTCGATTCAGGCGATCTGCAACATTCCGCGACTCATTCGCCCGGGAGTGGATCTGATTTCATGGGGCCCAGCCGATCTAACGTTTGACCGCGAAGCGAATCCCGACCACCCCCTATCGGTGTCAGACGATGCCTGTGTGGAGTACGCAGTCAAGGTACTTGATGGTACGGACACTAAGCTCTTGATCCGTAACTACGACTGGACACTGCGGGACAAGTACATCGGGATGGGCGCTACGGTTCTTCTCGAAAGCCCCAAGCCTTAATAACGTAATGACCTCCTGGTCTGACCGCAATGCAGAGCTAGATCGCGAGCGCTCAGGTCGGGAGATCGCCTCACTCTGGGACGCCGATCCTGGCTCTCTCAGGCTGGTGAACGACAATATCAACATCGTTTACCGGTTCGAAGTGTGTGGTCGCGGCATGTTTCTGAAGGTGTGCGCGGCCGCCAACCGCTCGATCACGGAGCAACGGGCCGCGGCGGAGTATTTGCGGCATTTAGCGAGCAACGGTGCAGAGGTTTGTGCACCGGTCTTGTCCCGGAATGGAAGACTGATCGAGGAGTTTTGGGAAGGGGGCAATGTCTTCCTTGGTTGGGTGACCGATGAGGTGCCGGGGCGGGTGATATCGCTTGATGCCCCGACCGTTGCGGAGTTTCGGGCATGGGGCGTTGCATTAGGCAAAATGCACCGGGCTGCCGAGTCGTACGTGCCTTCTCCTGAACTTACGTATCTGACCTGGAAAAACCTGTGGGATCAGACGCGCGACGGCATGGACCGGGAGGACAGTGAACCGGTCTGGGAGGAGTACGAGCAGCTCACTCCCTGGCTGGTTTCGCTGCCGGAAACTTCGGCGGTGTACGGGCTGACGCATACCGATATCCGCACGGAGAACGCGGTGTGGGACGGTGCGCAGGTCCGTATTATTGACTTCGATGAGCCTGTTTATCACTGGTATGCGTCTGACATTATGCGGCCGTTTTTGGAATTCGCCCGACTGCCCGCGGATCGCTTCGACCCCCTCTTTGATGCGTTCCTCGCTGGCTATCGTGCGGTTCGAGAGTTTCCCGATACATGGGTCGAAGAACTACCGCTATTCGCCCGGATGAAGAACCTCGGGTTTTACTGGTGGATAAGCGTGAATAGCACGAAAAAGGGAGACCGGTACGCTGAATGGCTGGAGGGCATCAGGGTTCGGTTTGGGGCAACCCGATTGCGGTTGGATTAACGTGATTGTTCCACCGTTATTGTGTCGGGTCGGATACCCGGACCGCTGGTCTTTTTGGGGGCCTCAGGACACGTTTGATGTGCAGCAAGAGCCGGTTGAACGACTAGTGTTCTTACTCATCCCAGCCCTCAACCTCTGAGGGAGAGGCTCTTCGCTCCACCGGTTAAGCGATCACCTTGAAGTCGTAGGACGTGGTGTTCATTTTGCCACGCTTGAATCGATCCATCTTGAGCGCCCTGATGTTCACGGTGGAGGCAGCACCATCAAGCATTAGTTCGGCCATCACGTTTCCGACCGCAGGAGCGAGTTTGAAGCCGTGACCGCTAAAGCCGGTGCAAATGTAGAGACCTTCTATACCGTCGACCTTGTCGATCACAGGGTGGAGGTCAGGCGTTGACGTATACAGCCCGGCGTACCCGGTGAAATACTCGGCTCCGGCGATTCCGGGGAGCCGTTTCGACAGCCGGAGCCACACATCCTCCAAATAGTCCATGCTCGGCCGCGGGTTGTAGGTGTCTGGGTCAGCGTTCTGCTCCCGGTTGCCGTTACCTACAAGCGTTAGATCGGCTCCTTCCGGTCGAAAATAGGTCATGTTGCCCATATCCGCCCCGCCGGGATGGAAGGGCAGCTCTTCGAGGTTTCGCTTGAGCAGGAACACCTCGTGTCGGGTGGCTTCCAATGGCAGATCGATCCCGATGCCTGCCATGAACCTTTTCGACCACGGACCCGTGGCCACGACCGCTGTATCGGTGATGTAGCGATCTTTAGCGGTGGTCACTGCTACCACGCGATCGTTCTCTATCTCTACCGAGGTAGCGGGTGTCTCAAGCAGCACCGTTGCACCCAACTCGCGGGCGCGGGTTGCATATGCAGTCCCGGTGCCTGAGGGATCGGCGTGGCCGGAGCGCGGCTCCCAAGCGAAGACTTCGTCGTCGTACTGCGCGAACGCTGGCGCAAGCTCGTGCGCGTCCTCGCGCGAAACGATCTGAGTGTCGATGCCGACGCCCCGTTGCAGTGCGATATTGTGGCGCAGCCCATCGACAGCGTCTCCTGGCACAAACACCATGTAACCCGTTTTTACGAATCCGACGTCGCCGCCTACGACCTCATCAAAATTCTCATAAGTGTTCAAGGACTCCCACGCGAGGGCAGCGTTCACCTCCGTCGAGTAGTGCATGCGGATGGCACCAGATGAACGTCCGGTGGAGCCTGCGCCGAGGGTCGTGCGCTCAAGAAGTACGGGATTCTGCATGCCGCGCGAGACTAAGTTGTAAAGGATGCTCGTGCCCATGACACCGCCACCGATTACGACGGCGTCCGTTGTAATGGTCAAGGTTTCGCTGACTCCATTCGGATAAAGATCACGTTCAAAGTGTCATCGTTCATTTAGTTTTTCGACAGAGGAAAGCATTCTCTTTTTCGAACGCTAGGATCTGTTTCTTGGTATCGAGGCCACCCGCGAATCCGACAAGGTGCCCACTCGCACCTACGACGCGATGGCAGGGCAGGATGATCGAGATCGGGTTTCGACCGTTTGCGGCGCCCACTGCGCGGGCGGCCCTGGGCCTTCCGAGCAGTGCCGCCTGGTCACCGTAAGTCGTGGTCGCTCCGTACGGAATAGAGAGGAGCGCCAGCCATGCCTTTTCCTGAAATTCGGTACCACGTAGATCAAATCGCAGATCGAATGACATTCGCTCGCCACCCAGGTATTCCTGTAGTTGATTCTGCGTGGCGAGCAATATCGGATGGTCCGGTTGATATGTGATTTCATCTGGTAATGGCACCCGATTAGCCATTTCAGCGGGCCACCTCACCGCTCGGAGTCCCTTGTCAGTGGCGACGAGCGTCAACTCTCCGAACTGGCTTTCCAGAACCGTTATGTAGTGTCGGTCTTCGGCCATGATGTGAGGGATCCTTTGCGCAACCGGAGCGCTGCCTGCAAGTCCCGATCAAGTTTGTATGCCAGTCTCGGCGGTTGTTCTGATTGGTCTTCACCGGAATCGAAACGGTCTTAGAAGCGTCGATGCTACGGGCATTCCGCAGTGTCAGGGAAGCGATGTAAATCCGCCATGATAATTCGGCGGCGACTAGATACTCACCATCTACATCGACTTGGATGGTACAAATGGAGTGTCATTGATGTTAGGTCTTTGATCCTAGGCCGTTTCTGGCAAGATTCGGGACAAAGAATTTGCCGAAACTCGTCCATTGGTCAGAATTGCGCTCAGTTAATCAGTTAGCCTGAATCCTCACCGCGCCGCTGGTGCGGAATGGCCTAGAGAGGAGAGCCTTGCGATGCGAGGTGTGGGAGTGCTTGAGTTCGGAGGACCCGAACAACTTCAAATAGTCGATCTTCCCGAAGTCCATGCTGGAGCAGGTGAGGTGCGAGTCAGGGTGCATGCTGCTACGGTAAATCCGACGGATACCGGGCTTAGGACTGGGTCCAGAGCTGTATCCATGGCGCAGATTGAACCGCCCTACATTCCTGGAATGGATGCCGCCGGAGTCATCGACGAGGTGGGTCCTGGTACCGTGACCAGCCTCGCTGTCGGTGATCTGGTGATGGCCATGGTCATACCGGGCGGGAGCCATGGCGCTTACCGAGAGAGCATTGTGCTGGCGGCTGATTCGGTAGTCCGAGCGCCTGAAGGTGTATCCCATGCTGAAGCTTCAACCCTCCCGATGAACGGGCTTACGGCCCGTCAGTCTCTTGATCAGCTCTCATTGCAGCCCGGTAAGACGTTGGCGGTCACAGGTGCCGCAGGTTGCTACGGCGGTTACGTCGTACAACTAGCGAAAGCAGACGGGCTTCGGGTCATCGCTGACGCGTCCAGTGCCGACGAGCAACTGGTCAGGGATCTTGGTGCGGACGTGGTCGTCCCCAGAGGGAACGACATAGCCGACCAGATCCGCAAGGTAGCCCCAAGCGGAGTAGATGGACTGGCTGATGGGGCTGTCCAGGCTGAGCTCGCAGTGGGGGCCGTACGCGATGGAGGCGGATTCGCATCTGTGAGGGGCTGGGACGGTACAGGAGAACGGGGAATTATTTTTTACAGAACGATGGTGCGCGATTACGACCATCGCTCAGATCTCCTGGACGGACTGCGTCAACAGGCAGAGGCAGGTGCCATCACGCTCCGCGTCCTAGCGACTTACCGAGCGGAGGATGTCGCACAGGCTCACATACGACTCGAGGCCGGAGGAACCCGAGGCCGTTGTGTGATTCTTTTTTAGACCACCGACGATGTCCGTTACTGGAGTTCCGGTGTAAGCAGCGTCACAGGTTGTGACTTTCATGGGGGCGTCAGACATTCAAGACATTTATGACCATATCGAGCGACATCTGGACGACTCGATGGAGCTGCTGGGCCGGCTTGTCGAGCAGCCCAGCGTCTCGGCGCAGGATATGGGATTCGATAAGGCTCCTTGGTTGGTCAAGGATGCTCTTGAGTCGGTCGGGTTACATGCTGAAATTGTGCCCGTTCCTAACGAAGGACATCCTTCTGTCTTCGGGTTAAAAGCGGGCGCGGGTGACCACACATTGCTGTTCTACACCCACTATGACGTCCAACCAGCGGAACCGTTGGAGTTGTGGGATTCGGAACCGTTTGAGCCATCACGCCGGGACGGCCGGATTTACGGTCGAGGTACGTCTGATGATAAGGGCAACATTGTCGCCCGGCTGGCAGCAATTCGTGCGTTCAATGAGGTGCGCGGAGGCCTGCCGTGCAATCTGAAATTCTTTGTGGAGGGCGAAGAGGAGATCGGGAGCCGCAACCTGCGCGGTCTGATCGAGACCCGGGGGCAGGAGTTCAAGGCGGACGCTTGTATTTGGGAGGGCGGTGGACGGAACCTCTCGGGCGACCCCTTCATCTACCTCGGGCTGAAGGGTGTCCTGACTATAGGGATGTCGGTGAAACTGCTTCACGGCGACGCTCATTCTTCTTACGCGCCAATTTTGCCGAGTGCGCCTTGGCGGCTGCTCCAAGCGTTGAACGCGATAAAAGATCCTTCAGATGATCGCTGCTTAATCCCGGGCTTCTATGACGATATTCGGCCAGCGACGGATGCCGAAAATGCCGCTGTCTTGTCTTTGCCTGACGAGTCGCTTGAATGGCAAGAAACCTTTGGTGTGGAGTCGTTTATAGGTGGAGTCGGAGGTGAAGATCTGCGTCGAAAATTGCTGTTCGAACCGAGCGCCAACATTAACGGATTCGAAAGTGGGTATAACGGCGCAGGGATGAAGACAGTGCTGCCTGCAGAGGCGAAAGCCAAGATGGACTTCAGGTTGGTGCCAGACATGCGGCCGGAGGATATTTTCCAGAAGTTACGCGCCCACCTGGATCGTCAGGGTTTCGAAGATATCGATCTGGAGTACTTGGCGGGGGTTAACCCGGCGCGTACGCCGATCGATTCGCCGTGGGTGAGGCTCGTTGCTGAGACGGCCGAGGAGATTTACGGCCGCAAGCCTGTGATCGCTCCAACGATGGCCGGAACAGGTCCGATGTACGAATTCGCGGACATCCTTGGGATGCCGATCGCAACGTCGGGGGTGGACCACCCGTCGCATAAGATCCACGCCCCCAACGAGAACATCACGGAAGAGGATTTTCTGTACGGGGCGAAGCATGCCGCGCTAATCATGCAGCGGTTCGGGGAGCGCGGCTTGGAGGAGTGACCGGCGCGGTTCTAAGCCGTTCTTTCACGCATACAGGGGTGAGCACCCATTCGCCTATAGCGCGAGTTTCCAACACCGACACCTCGTTAAAACACCGCTATCGGGTTTGCTGGGGAGCCGGTCCCGCCGATGACGTTTAGCGGATTGATGGTGATCATGAACTCGTACTGATTTTCCTCGGCACAAACGTCCGCCAGCGGCTCCAACAGAGAGTTGTCGACCAGAGACACTCCGTAAGCGAAGATTGCTCCGTGCATCGTCCACGGGATGTTGTATTCGTTCGGGGCGGCATCCATCATGTCCCACACGAGCAACGACACGTCGTTGTCTCTTACAAAAGGTAAGCATGAGGCGTGGAGTCCGGGTCGTTCCGCCCCTCGTGTCCACACGCCGCCGTTTGTGGCCGAAAATTTTTCGCGACCGCTGTAGACACACAAAGCATCACCAGGCCGGATCTCGATATCCTGTGCCGCGGCGATCTCCTCAAGCTCCCAGCCGTGTACCGGCGTGTCCAGTGTCACGTGGGCGCCGCCCCGGTGCTTCACCACGTCGAGTAAAACACCGCGCGTGAGGATGCCGTCTGACCACTCGTCGACCGTACCGTACTGCACTCCACTGAACAGGACGTTTTTTTCCGGGTCTTTGCCGTCCCAACCACCGTTCTCATCCCACACATGGCACAGTGCGTCGATATGCGTAGTTGACGTGCCATGATATGCGACCCCGTAATAGTCGGTTGCAGCGCCACCCCCGTGTGGCCGGTCGCCTTTCATCAGGAATTGGACCGCGGGCTTCGGGTTCTCGGCGGACGGCGTGACAGGGAACGGCCGGCTCAGTGAGACTGTGCGACCTTTTTTGACAAGCGAAACGGCTTCAAGCCGCTTGGCATCATCGATCAAATTCATGGCCCCGGCAGCGCCCTTGTCGCCCCAACGACCCCAGTTACGTCGATCCTTGAGGTAAGAATCGACGTCTGCGCGCGTCGGAATTGTGTGATCGGACATGCGGTGATCTCCCGGAAATTTGGCTGTCGAAGGCTCTGTTTCGATATCTGGGCGTGGCGCATCCTACACGCGCACGCCCTTTAATTGGAGATGCGGTTAGTGTTGGCTTTGAGAAGACCGGCAGCTGAGGTCTGATTGGGCGAAGGTGCCCGACGCATGGGCGGGGACATTCAACGGCGCCGCCGTCGAACTGTGCCGTCACCGTGTAACCGATTTTCGCGTCGACGTGCCGGTCGATCCGACCTGGTTACACGGCCCGAGGATTGGGACGACCGGCCATCGGAATTGGTTCTAATAAAACGGGAAGGCACCGCGTTGGTTTAGTTTCGGTTGAGGTAGGCGCTCTTGCCTATCTCGGCTTGTGCCGTTGAGGCGATTCCCGGCATACTCTCGGCGTGCTAATTACCGAATCTCACGACCTCGCCGAGTTTTGCAAACGGCTTGAAGGTGCTCCTTACGTTGCCGTAGATACCGAATTTCTTAGAGAGAAGACCTATTGGCCAAAACTTTGTCTCATACAAGTCGCGTACGGCGATCAGGCCGCGGCGATCGACCCGCTGGCGCGTGATATCGATCTAGATCCGTTATTCGGCCTGATGGACGACCAGGACGTGTTGAAGGTTTTCCATTCTGCGTCTCAGGACATGGAAGTGTTCTTCAGCGTCTCGGGCCGGGTGCCGGAGCCGATCTTTGATACGCAAATAGCGGCGATGGTCGCGGGTTACGGCGAACAGGTTGGATATGCCACTCTGGCGTCTCAGATCGTCGGCGTAACCTTGGACAAGTCGTCTCAGCTGACCGACTGGTCGCTGCGGCCGTTGTCCGATCGACAGATCGAATACGCACTGGGTGATGTCACACATCTATGCACTATCTACGAAGAGCTCCACGATCGGCTTGATGAGAGCGGCCGGAGGTCGTGGGTATCTGAGGAGATGTCGGCCCTTACCGACGTTTCGTCGTACAAGCCGAATCCGCGTGAGGCATACCGCCGAATCCGGATACGTCGCCCCAGCCGAAAAGCTCTCGCTGTACTGCGAGAGGTTGTCGCCTGGCGAGAAGAGACGGCCCAGCGGCGGAATCTCCCACGAAACTGGGTGATTCGGGACGATGCCCTGGTCGAGATTTCGACACACGCGCCGCAAAACGTAATGGATCTGAGTCGAGTGCGCGGTCTGCGTGGTAATGCTGCGAAGGGTCGTGATGGAGAGTCGTTGCTGAAGGCAGTTCAGAGAGCACTGAATATGCCACAGAACGAGTGGCCAGAAATTCCCCCGCGCCGGCCTCCGATCAGGGGCCACGAGGCGCTGGTAGCGCTTCTTCAGACGCTTTTGAGATTACGGTGTGAGGATCACGACGTCGCGCAGAAGCTCGTTGCAACACGTGATGAGCTGGACCGAATCGCGACCACGAGCGACGAGAATCTGCGCCCACTCCAGGGTTGGAGACGTGAACTATTTGGGAACGACGCACTTGAGCTGAAGGCGGGACGTCTGGGTTTGACGGGAGAACGAGGACAGGTGCGTGTGCTGAGGCCCAATGAACTGGGTTGAGAGCCGCGAGAAGGGTGTATGTCCGTAACGCGTCGTGATTGATAGGACAACTGTGGGGCATATGGAAATATGCCTGTAACTGCCATTGGTTGAAGACCTACGGAATCTGGTCCGGGTCAGGATGACAGTCTGAGTGTCGTGCCTGCTTCTAAATCTTTTCGCATTACCAGGGCGTGGCCGGATACCAGTCCGCTCTTACGACGCCTACATGAGTTCAATTTAAGGCGTGTTACCTCATACAATTCTCCTGAGACAATGGCACCCTTCTGCAATTTACATAGCCCAATATTTCCGGGAGGACGGCGATCGATGGAACCCCGCGTTTACGTCAGCGATGAAATTCTCGAACGGTTTCGGCGTGTTACCTCGGCTACGGTCTACAGTGCCGTGTGGCGGCATCCGGTCGAGGGGAGCGAGTGGTTTGCATCGGCCAACTGGCAGCGCTGCCTGATGAAGAATGTATTGCCTATGACGCCCGGCAAAACGATGGTTGGACGTGCCCGGACGCTTAGATTTGTCCCGCCGAGGCCTGACCTGCTTGAGATCACCCGTCAGGGAGAGAACTCGCCGGAGTACATCGCGATGGGCACGTGTGGTCCGGGCGATGTTCTGGTGGTTGAGGCCCACGCTGCCGAACCCGAGGCGAACATCGTCGGTAACATGAAGGCCCGTCAACTTTGGCACAACGGAGCGGTTGGGATCGTGACCGATGGAGGCATCCGGGATCTGGACATGATCGTCGAAGATTACGGTCTCCAGATCTTCGCCGGGAACCGCTCTCCCGCCGGGAATTTACCGTGGATCGAGGCGTACGAGGCGAATGGAGCGGTTAATTGTGGCGGGGCACTCGTATTTCCTGGTGACGTGATCGTTGGAGACGGCGACGGTGTGGTGGTTGTGCCGTGCCAACTCGCTGAGGGTGTAATCGACTGGATCGAAGAGCAGGACAAGGCCGAAGAGTTCGTGATCGGTCTGATCGACGCAGAAAAAGCGCCACCAGGCCGTTACTACCCGATATCAGAGGAGACCAAGGAACGATACCGAAGGTGGGCGGCTGATCACGACGGGGCTCAGGAACAAGGTACATGTTAACTGTGAGATTTTTTGCCCTTATACCTTGAAATAATTCGGCTTCTCCCAGCGGGAGAGGAAACACGGACTATGACCGGAAAATTTGTGATTTCTTTTGGAGGGGGCATTTAGTATATGGATATTATTTTTTCGTCAGAACATCCGCCGAAAACAATGGAAATCGAACGTAGAGATGACGGCCAGCTGCGGCTTGTTGTTTCGCTTTCGAAACTTGGGCAGAACACGATTCTTGAGTACTTCTTGGACGATAACGATGTGGACGCACTGAAGAAGGCGCTGGCCTAATGGTTGGTCCTTCGAGAGGATTGGGTGATGTCCAAGGTTCGGGTGCCGACGGGTTTGCTACGTCATTAAAAAAAGGCGGCGGTCGATCACTGTTCTGGAGCGAAGTGTCCGTGCAGGGGCGTCCTCGGGTGCTCGTACTTGACGCCGTCGCAGACCGTTACGGTTGGGAGGCCGAGGCTACCCAGAGAATCGCAGCGAGCCTGATTCGACGGGACATTCCGGTGGTCAGTGGGGCACCCGTTGTCGTTGCCGAATCCAACGACATCTCGACTGCAATCAAGTCAGCGTACGATTTCAATTGCATATTCCTTGCAGCGCGTGCGGATAAATCACCGTCTGCCGGAGAGTGCTGGAGTGCACTCCAGGCGAGTCTCTCAGGCGAGACGAAGCTGTTTGCCATGTGCACTTGGGATTCAGCAGATCCAGACACAAGCTCCGAGGTGCTGGTCGGCGAAAAGACTTTTGCACCGGTGGCTGTAGCGCAGCAGGAGCCAATGACCGGTCGTGGGGCGAGCCTGTTTTTTATGAAGTTCTTTGCTGAGCTGGATATGCACTCGGAGTCGACCAACTCTATGAGCGGCAAAATGGTGTGGTTTGGCCATTCCAAGGCTCGTGAAATTATGCGTCGCCGTCACTACGCTGGACGCGTTGGGCTACGATCTTGAAAGGATCGATTTGGCTCAGTTGAAAATAGGGGATATCACGATCACTGTTCTGTCCAATGGGCGTATCCCTTCCGCTGCAACAAGCCTCTTTCCAGAGACGCCTAAAAGCACCTGTGATTCTGTCGCGGTGTGAACCGCGTGAGACTGGTCAGGTCAAATATCCGACCAGTTGACCCTAGTCTGAGCTTCCCGGAATTGTCAGCGGTTCCTCAGACTCCAGCGCTTCGTGCTCGGCTGCGAGGAGTCCCTGCTCATCCATCTGCCTTGCGGCGTAAATTATTACGCCAGCTGCGTATTCCAGACTGATCTCCGATGTGTTCAGCATGAAGTGATACAGGAAAGGATCTATCGGGTTGGACTCAAATGCCTTCTCAAAATACCTGGCCTGTGCTGAATCGGAATGCTCGATCAGCTCTCTTGCCGCCTCGAGGCTCGGCAATTGCTCGCGCTCTTGTATGCGGCGTGCCCGATCTTCTGACTCGCCGAGGAGTCCCACCCTTAGTACTCCGGTCGTGCCCCGCAAGATGGCCCCGCCGCCTCTGCTGAGAATGACCGCATCGCCTGCCGCGGCGATCTCACCTATCACCTCTGCTGTCGTGTCAATGAACTGCTGTTCGTGAAGCTCTTCTGCGCGCGTCGCAGGTGCTGCTTCAAAATCCCGGTACGGTCGAGAAACCAAGACTTCCATCCCGGGACCGAAGTATGGGTCACCCGCTCCGGCGCTGCCGGTGCGTTCCAGCGTGCGCTGTATGAAGGAGATGAAACGGTCACCACGTGATGGTAGGCGTCGCTCTGAATCCTGTACCGCCTCAACCGTTGCGCCAACCCGGCGGCCAATTTCTGACAGTAACAGTCGGTCGACGAAATCCAGATCCAAGGCTTTTGCGACCAGTCGGCCCACACCGGGGCCCCCTGCTCCAACTCGTCCTTCGATAGTAATAACCGGCATATGACCCCTCGTTTGGTACTGAGATCAGGTGTCGTTGAACTGGAATGGTAACAGGTAGCCGCCGAAACCTCGTTATCGATGGGTCCCTGTTGGGGTTGTCGAAAGAGACTAATCATTTACGTTTACAACGGAACAAAGGGACGATCTGTATTTGCAGGG
>JAAZYK010000037.1 GCA_014239685.1 Dehalococcoidia bacterium
CAAAGCTATCCATGTCCAAACCGCTATCTCGGGCGATCTCAAGAATCACGTCTCGGACTAGGCAGTTATCTAACCCTGGGTCATGGTGAAGACGCGAACGGTGGGCGCGAGAGATCGTCAATTTTGGCGGACGCTTTTGAAGCCATAGTCGGTGCAATTATGGAGGATCAGGGCTATGAAATGGCCTCTGAGTGCGTCGTCCGGTACTTGGCACCTGAACTTACTGCGGCCATGAGCGCAGGTTCGCCAAAGGACCCGAAGTCGTTGCTTCAAGAACGCGTTCAAGTGAATGGCGCAGTTCCGCCCGTATACCGGGTCCTACAAGAGGACGCACAGGACGAAGACGGACGGTTTACCGTGGAAGTTCTGATCGCAGGAAACGCTATCGCTACCGGGGTGGGACGCAGGAAGTTGGATGCCGAACGTATGGCGGCGAGTAAGGCACTTGATTCTGAGGGATTTGCAATAACGGCGACAGATCATTGTGTTCCCTGCGCTGTTGACGACGATAATTGATAGCGAAGAGCCCCGGCCCTCTAGCCACTCATTGATGACACGCTGCGTAACGGACGAGGGAGATCGACCTGCTTAGACTTTTTCGGCGCAAAGGAAAGACCGAATCAAGCTCCTCAAAGACCGGGGCGCTGTGGTCTCGATCTATAGGCGCTCTGTTCCGACGCAGCGCGCTCGATGATGATTTCTGGGATGAGCTTGAAGAGTCTTTGGTCGCTGCAGACGTCGGAGCGATTACGACCATGGAACTCTTGGATACCCTGCAAGACCGCGTTTCTAACGAAGGGTTGAAGGAACCGTCCGAAGTATGTGCACTTCTCCGTGAAGAGATGACCATGCGTTTGAGGAATACCGGCGCCGGGAATGCGTTATCTGAAGACATAGATACCGCAGTGCTGATTGTTGGCGTGAATGGCGCAGGCAAGACCACCACTATCGCTAAACTGGCCCATACCGCAAAAGCGAATGATCAAAAGGTAATACTCGCCGCCGGGGATACGTTCAGGGCAGGCGCTATCGAGCAACTTCAGATCTGGGGCGAACGGGTGGGTGTGGATGTCATCGCTCACCAGGCCGGAGGCGACCCAGGAGCGGTCGCCTTTGATGCGATGGAAGCTGCCCGTGCGCGGAAGGCCAACATGGTGATCATCGATACGGCAGGCCGTCTGCACACCCAAACGAACCTGATGGACGAGTTGAAGAAAGTCCAGGGCATCATCGCGAGACAGGCTGGCGACTTTGACCAGCGGGTGCTGTTGGTGATAGATGGCACGACCGGACAGAACGGTCTGATACAGGCTAGATCGTTTACCGAAGCTGTCGAGTGTGACGGGGTGATTCTGACTAAGCTGGACGGTACTGCACGCGGCGGTATAGTGCTGGCAATTGCCCGAGAGTTGGGGCTCCCGGTTCTTTTCATAGGAACGGGAGAGACACTGGACGATCTAGCGGTGTTCGATCCAGACGAGTTCGTGGAAGCTCTTCTCCCCGAAGAGACAGCCGAAATATCAGGTTGATCTCCGGCTTAATTCGTTCCGATGCTACGAATCCCTGTTTCCGCGTGAGTTCGTATTCTGGATAGTCAGAATTAAACACCGTGGGATCTAGATCCCACGTCATTGGACTCTTAGGAACATCTGGGAATACCGGCGTTACAAGCACGCGGCATGAGGCCGTTGAGATTCGATGACTGAAACCCTGCGCTGGCTGGTAACTGTCGAGGTTATCGGCCTAATTTCGCTGCCGATCGTATGGATTTTGTTGCCATACCTTCGCGATCGGGGCGCGGGACTTGCCAAACCGTTGGGTCTGATCCTGGTTGGAGGAAGCGTGTGGCTCGCCAGCGATATCGGGCTGATTCCAAATTCCGGCTGGGCCTACTGGTTCGTGACGGCCGTATTTGCCGTGGTTTCGGTGTGGATACTCCGGGGACGCCGACATCGGTTCGGCCGATTCGTAAAGAAAGAGTGGCCGGCGTTACTTGCTGGCGAGCTTCTGTTTCTCCTGTTTTTCGCTGTCTGGGCTTTCATTAGATCACACCAGCCGGACATCTCCGGCACCGAGAAACCGATGGAGCTGTTGATGCTCAACGCGACCACGGTTTCGGGAAGCGCACCCCCGACAGACCCCTGGCTGGCGGGCGAGGCGGTGGCTTACTACTACTTCGGCTACTGGATTCTTGGCGGAATCGGGCAGATGTCCGGGGTTGTGACATCCGTCGGATTCAACCTATCCCTAGCACTGATTGCTGGAATGGCGGCCTCTGCGGCGTTCTCTGTGGCATATGGAATGATCCTGCCTGGTCGACTCAGGGATAGGGCAGCGCTCCCGATAGCCGCGTCCGCTGCCGTGCTGTTGCTTGTGGCGTCCAATTACGCAGGTCTCTGGGAGTTCGGGGCTGGAACGTCGCTCGGGTCGGAAGGTTTTTACGACTGGCTCGCCATTAACGACGTAGCGATAGAAGGTGCTGAAGGCGGGGCTACCGCTAATCGTTGGAGGCCCGACAACTACTGGTGGTGGTGGCATTCATCACGGGTTATCAACACGTTCGACATCGTGCCGATCGGTGCAACAAATTCCGGACTGGATTTCACCATCCAGGAATTTCCGTTTTTTAGCCTTTTGCTGGGAGACTTACACCCGCATCTGATATAGATCCCGTTCCTGTTGCTTGTTCTCGGCCAAGCACTGAACCTGTTCTTGAGCCCGGGCTCGGGAAGACCGGGCCGTATGATCGGCCAGCCGATCCAGTGGTTGTTTCTGTCAATTACGGTCGGAGCTGTGGGTTTCATAAATGCATGGGATCTTGGTTTCGCAGTGGCGCTCGTGTTCATCGTCGTGTCGGTCAAGATGTATAGGGACGAGTCGATGGCTCTCCCGTTAGCAATGTTCAGGGGTCTGGTGACCACGTTGCTTGTACTGGGTCTCGGGCTGGTGATATTTGCCGGATTCTATTTTGGGACGTTCAGCAGCCAGGTGGACTGGAGCGCTCCGATAGGCGCTGCAAAATACGCGACACGCCCAATTCACATGCTGACAGTGTGGTCCATGTTCGTGGTCCTCCTCGCACCCTTGTGGCTAACGGTATCTGTTCGGGTGGTGCGCTCTTATGTGCACCGGATGAGGTCCGGGCGAGACAACTGCATGATTAACCGAGATGTGGAAGGACAGGTCGTTGTTACATCTTCCGGGCCAGTAGACCGGGCGGACGCGGCCCCCGTGATAGCCGTGTTGTTGGCGATCGCTGTTCCATACTTAATTTGGGCGGTCGTTCATCTGGCCACAAACGACTCCGCTATGACGTCAGATCTGTTCCGGCGTGCCCGAGATGTACTCCCACTGTCTGTTCTTTCGGGGATGTCCATGCTCGCTTTGCTGCACTACGCCCGCAGATCGGTTTCAGACACGCTGGTGTTTGTCCTAGCGCTGCTCGCAATGGCCCTTTACATGGTCTACGGGGCGGAACTTCTGTACATTAATGACCTGTTTGTCAATCGCATGAACACGGTCTTTAAGCTGTACTATCAGGCGTGGATAGTCCTAGGCGTCGTTGGAGCATACGGACTTCATTTCTGGGTGCGCAACCATGAGAATTGGAGAGGCATTCGGAGATCTGTAAGTGAAACCGGGGCCGTGATCAGCGCCGTAATGGTGTTAGGTGCGTTGTACTATCCCGTAGCCTCTCTGGACAGCAGGACAAACGGATTCTCCGGGGACCGAAGTCTGGACGGGACGGCATTCATAGCGAATTTTCAAGCCACAGAGTCTTTCGCGATCGAGTGGCTGTCGGAAAACGCACGTAAGGATTCAGTCCTGGTAGAGGCAGTTGGAGCTAGTTACACAGATTTTGGACGTATCTCATCCTCCACCGGGATACCGACTGTGCTGGGATGGCCGTTTCACGAGGAACAGTGGCGTGGCGGGCGTTCCTTGTTTGCCGACCGACAAGGGGACGTGGAGCGGATTTATTCCACTGGTTCCAACGAGGAAATCTACGAGACGAGGGTAATTCTGAAACACTACGAGGTCGATTACATCGTGGTTGGCCCTCGCGAGCGGTCAACTTACGCCGACCTTGATATTGATCGACTGGAGCAGATTGGCGAACGTGTCTATCCGGTCGATGGGACAGATTTTGGTCCGCGCGATTATGTAATCATTGACGTTACCGGGAGTTAACGCATTGACCGGAGAAGAGACGACGACTTCATTTGAGTACGGGCGTCCGGAGCCATCGACCTCTGGGGTAACCGTGCGCGGCCGATGGGAAAACGGTCGCTGGGTCGAGATCGTTTCGACAGATGCTCGCGACTGCCCGGAGACCGGCTTACTGGATTCAGGACCAGAACTTGCAGAGTCGCCGCCCTTAAGCGGTGGCGGCTGGCGCCGCGATCTCCCGTTCCGATGGGAGTTTGGCGTATATCTTGCGCTGTTCGTGGTGGCGCTTGGGATGCGGATATACGATCTGGGAGGTCGAGCGGTCCATCACGATGAGAGCCTTCACGGTTACTTCTCGTGGCTGCTCTTCAACGGATCTGGATACTCGCACGATCCTCTGATGCACGGCCCCTTTCTGTTTCACATTACGGCGGGGTCATTCTTTCTGTTCGGAGACAACGAGTTCAGTCTCAGGCTTGCACCGGCGTTATTTGGTGCCGTGCTGATCCTGACGCCCCTGTTGCTGCGTAAACGTCTTGGCAACGTATCAGCTTTGCTTATCACTGGCATGCTGGCGTTTTCACCTTCGCTGCTCTACTTCAGCCGCTTCGCTCGTAACGACATCTTTGTTGCTGTGTGGACAATTGTCCTAGTGGCAATGGTGTGGCGCTACATGGACGATCGCCGCCCCCGATACATCTATTTCACAGCGGCGCTTGTGGCGTTGGGGTTTGCCACGAAGGAAACGCAGTACATCATCGTGGCGCTGGTCGCGATACCGCTACTCGTTATGGCACGGTCGGATGTGCTGGGCTGGGTTTGGGGCCGCCGGAAAATCTCTGAATGGGACCCGGCCGGCGGGATGCTGGTGGTGATCGTGACCCTAACGCTGCCGATGATCGGTGCAGCGTCCGGGCTTCTCCAGGGTACGTTTGGCCTCACACTCGCCAACGATGACGTGACTACCGGCCTACCTCTTGGCGTCGCCGACGGCACGGGTGAAATTGTTGCCGTGGTGATTACCGCTTTCTTGATTATGTTCGCCGTCGTGATCGGGTTGATGTGGGACAGGCGGGTGTGGCTAATTGGGTTCACCATAGCGGCGAGCATATTTGTGTTGCTCTTCAGTTCGGTTTTTACGAACTGGGGTGGATTAGCATCAGGCCTGTGGCAGGGTCTCGGTTATTGGGTGGCCCAGCAAGATGTGGCACGGGGCGGACAACCTGACTATTACTACGTGATGCTGACCAGCGTGTACGAGTTCCTTCCGGCGACTATCGGCCTGATAGGGGCCGTTTATTACGCCTTCAAGGGAGATGCGTTTACCCGATTCCTCGCGTACTGGCCGCTGGCGACCTTCGCCGCTTACTCGCTAGCTGGCGAGAAGATGCCGTGGCTAGAAGTTCAAATTGTTCTGCCGTTCATATTCCTCGCCGGGAAGGCGCTAGGAGATTTTCTGTCGACTCTCCAATGGGGCGCGTCACTGAAGCGCGGCGGGTTCTACGTGTTCGCGGGCGTGCCGATTGCAGTGATTGTCCTGTGGAGATTGATATTCCTGAACGATGACCAACCCGGCCTTGGCGGTCTTGAAGTGGCTGCCGGCGCTGTGGTGCTTTTTGGCGTCCTTGCGCTGCTCGCAGTGGGCCTGTTCTGGCTGACCCGCCGTATCGGTTCACGACAGGCGCTGGGTATGACCGCCGTGGCTGTCGTCGGTCTGATGGCGATACTCACGCTAAGGACGGGCTGGCTGGCGACCTACCAGGACCCGGATGTTCCGACGGAACTCCTTGTTTATACCCAGACATCTCCGGCTCTTGCCGGCCTCGCACAAGAGATAGAGGCGGCGGCGAACCTCACTCGTGAAGGCCAAGGTATCAAGGTTATTATCGATGGCGCCAGCGGCTTTACATGGCCTTGGACATGGTACCTACGCGATTACACCGATGTCTCGTATACCAACCTGGGATTCGCGCGTCCTGAAGGCCCAAGCGACGCTTATGTGGTGGTTGTCCACACACGTAACGAGAACATCGCAAGGGCAGCCACGGAAGAAGGCTTCACTGAGGGGCGTAGATTCCCTCACCGTCAGTGGTTTCCGGAGACTTACAAGCAGACGACATGGAATCAGTTCTTCAACACGCTGGTGCGCCCGAGTCGGTGGCAAAACGCTTTGAACTTTTTCGTGTACCGAGAGATGTCACATTCGATTGGTTCCGAGGACGCGTTTGTATACTTCGATGATGGTATCCCGCTCAGAGCACTGCAATGAGGATCGTTTCGTACCCGGAACAGCTGTTGGTAAAGCATAAGACGCGCTGCCGATCGGACAACAAGTCGGGCAGTAGGATAAGTCGGTGATCTCCCAGCGAAGTGTGTGGGTCGGGCTTGTAGTTAGCGCCGTCTTCCTCACCGTATTTGCTCTCCTCTTTCTTCCGATAAACGACGTAAAAGAAGTCGTACGTGAGGCCAACTTCTGGTACGTCGCGCCATCGCTTCTCTTCTACCTAGCGGCCGTCTACTTCCGCAGCCTGCGCTGGCGCTATCTTCTCAGGCCCCTTATCGAGAGTCCCAAGCGGTCGTTATTCCCGGTGGTGGTGGTTGGCTATATGGCGAACAACATTCTCCCGGTGCGGTTGGGTGAAGTCGTTCGGGCTTACTACGTTGGATTGAGAGAAGGGGTCAACCCGGCGTCTGCGTTTGGCACGGTGGCGGTCGAGCGTGTGTTCGACGTGTTCGTATTGTTCTTGCTTATAGCGGCGGTCTGGGTGTTGCCGGTGGGCGACATGCTTGGGCGCGTCGCAGACGACCTGCCGGGTGGGACCCCGACATTGCTGGCGCTCTCTTTGCTCTCATTCATAGGTATCACGGTGATCATCGCGGCTATCGTCGTGCTCGATCCTGCCACTACTGTCCGTCTGACAGAACGGATGATGTTTTTCGTGCCGGCCGGCATAAAGGTAAAACTTCTTGAGCTTGCCCGGCGACTCGTTGAAGGCTTGGCCGTAGTAAAGACGCCACGCGCACTAGTCGCTGTGCTGCTCCTGTCTCTCCCGATCTGGGCGGCCGAAGTGTTAATGCTGTACGTGATCGCGCTCGGCTTTGACATCGATTCTGCCTTTGGTGGGCGCGTAGAAATGGTTGCTGCGATCTGCCTGTTTATGGCGATCGCCAACCTGTCATTGGTAGTGCCGTCCACTGCGGGTGGGGTGGGACCATTTAACTTTTTTGGCGCAGTAACGTTGGTGGCGCTTGGTGTTAACGAGGCGGAGGCCGGTGCGTACGTCTTGACGGCGCACATTGCCTTGCTACTGCCGGTTACATTGTTAGGCTTGGCGATTCTCTTGTTCGATCACACGTCGCTAAAATCGCTACTGAGTAGAACCAGACTGGCACAGGTGGGTGATACGGGCGACGATTTAACTGATGACCTTCCCGTGCAGACCAAATCAACAACTTAAAAGGCGCTAATACCGAACCGGTCGTATACCTCAATATATGTTCATCAAAATGAAATTAAATAGATGCGAATAGGTGTGATCGGCGCGGGGGCTGCCGGACTTGCCGCTGCATACGATTTCGCCAGGGCGGGCCATGGTGTGACCGTCTACGAAGCCGCACCTTTTGTCGGCGGACAGGCGTCGACCATTGAGGTCGGAGGGGGGCGGCTGGAGCGCGGGTATCATCACCTGTTCACCAGCGACAATGCCATCCTCGAAATCATGGGCGAGCTTGGAATCGGCGAATCCATGCGGTGGATACCTTCAAGTGTGGGCATCTACACGGACCACCAAGTGTATCGATGGAGCACACCGATAGACCTGCTGAGGTTCAGCGCACTGTCCTTTCGTGACCGCATTCGTATGGGGATGGTCGCTAAAAAGCTCCAACGTATGAAGGATTGGCGCGCGTTGGAAGACATTACGGCCGCTGAATGGATCCGAGAGAACGCCGGGGCGTCGATCTACGCAAAGGTCTGGGAGCCGTTGCTGAGGGGCAAGTTTGGTGATCGGTTCGAGAGCGTCGCAATGCCCTGGTTCTGGAGCAAAATCCAAACTAGGTTTGCTTCACGTGACCGGCTGGGCCGGGAGAAGCTTGGCTACCCGATAAACAGCTTTGACGAAGTGTTTGAAACACTTGAGGAACGTATCAAGTCCATGGGTGGACAGGTATATCTCGAAACCCCCGTGATTAACGTGCTGGTTGAGGACGGCGGCGCGACAGGGTTACGTGTCAAACATCCGGATGGTACTGAGATTGAAGAGAACTTCGACCTTATATTGTCTACCGTCCCGTCTTTTGCATTCCCCAAGCTGGTAGATCTGCCAGAGACATATTTGAAGAAGTTGGGTGCGGTTGAGTACATGGGCGCTGTGGTCATGATCCTCGAGATGGCACACCCCCTCACAGACGTTTACTGGATGAACATCGCCGATCACGAAGTGCCGTTCCTAGGACTGATCGAGCACACAAACTTGATGCCAAAAGAGTTGTACGGTGGCAGCAACGTCCTCTATTTGACCAACTACGTTGAGCGCCAGAGTCAGCTTTTCCTGATGTCGGACGAGGAGCTGCTTGAGGTTTATGCTCCGTGGTTACCGCGGTTTAATCCTGAGTTTGATCGCTCATGGATCACGCGAGTCCATGTGAACCGGGTGAGTGCTGCCCAGCCTGTGATCGGTACGAACTACTCACAGCATATACCGGAGCATGAGACGCCCATTTCAAAGTTGTTTCTGGCGAATACGACGCAGATCTACCCGGAAGACCGTGGTACGAACTACAGCATCCGAATGGGGCGAGAGATTGCAGCGCGGATGTTGCGGGGTGGCTGAGACGCAGGCGGCTTGTCAAGGGAATTGTCATGGACCTAGGGTGGGGCAAGCTCTGGCTCTACGGTATTGACCCTTTCATGATGTTGAGTCCAGAGAGTACTAGCGCCGGGATCAAAAGATTTTCAAAATCGCCTGTCACGGCAATGACCCTGTGCTAGAATCCGGCGGCTTTTCTAGGTTTATTTGGGACCATTTGGTGGTCCCTGATTTTAAACAAGAACTAACTCACCGAGAGGACGTTCCATGGGCAAGTTGGACGGCAAGGTCGCCCTTATTACGGGCGCCGGAACCGGAATTGGACGCTGTGCTGCGTCGATGTTCGCTGCAGAGGGCGCTGAACTGGTAATTGCAGGTAGGCGACAGGCGCCGCTAGACGATGTGGTTGCAGAGATCACGTCATCCGGCGGGAAGATCACTGCGAAGACGGCCGACATGGAAGTCCAGGAAGACATAGAGGCGCTGGCCGCGTACGCACTTGAGAAGCACGGCCGGATCGACATTCTGGTCAATAATGCTGGGCACAGCTCCAAGGTCCGAAGCGTTCGCTGGATCTCCCGCGAGGAGTTTGACAGCGTGTACGCCGTAAACGCGGCTGGGCCTGCCCAGCTGACCCGGCTGCTGCTCCCGCCGATGCTTGAATGCGGAGAGGGTACCGTGATTCTGGTGTCGTCGATGGCTGCACTTCGCGGAGGCCTTCTTGGTGGCGTCGCTTACGGGCCTGCCAAAGCGGCCGCCAAGATGTACATGGACAACCTGAGGACCGAACTGCGTCAAAGTGGGATTCGGGCGACCACTATCTACCCGGCCGAGGTAGACACCCCTATCTTGAACAACCGCCCGCATGTGCCGGATGCCGAAGCTCGTTCAACGATGATGCTCCCAGAAGACATAGCGGAAGGCATCCTACTTGCAGCGACGCTCCCAGCTCGAACGATGATCGACGATATGACGTTCACGCCGACTATCCAGCGAGACACGACCAAAGACGTAGCGGTCGCACGTATGGCGGGCGCACCGGAAGGTGCGGTCTAGGTCGTTTCTGCGGTATCGCCGCCTGAGCCTTTGCCGATAGGTGAACTTGATGTTTGGAACGGACAAAAATGAACTCCGATCCCGGCTTGAGTTTGCCGTCGGCGCCGCACGTTCGGCCGGCGAACACGCACTCGCCTATTATCAGTCGACCGACCTCGTAATCGACCGAAAGGCCGACGCATCTCCAGTGACTCGTGCGGATCGCGAGGCCGAACAGTTGATCCGCACGAGCCTGAGTGATTCGTTCCCTGATGACGCGATCCTCGGGGAAGAGTTCGGAGAGCAGTCCGGCAGCACAGGGTACCGGTGGTACCTGGACCCGGTGGACGGTACCGAGTCATTCATCCGGGGTGTTCCGCTCTGGGGCACCATGATTGGGCTGGAGTTGGGCGGCCAACCCGCTGCCGGTGTGGTCGTTTTTCCGGCGCTTAATGAGATAATTTGGGCGGGTTCCGGCCTCGGCGCATGGTGGGCCAACCGTGTTTCCCCACTTCAGGAAGGCGAAACACTTCCATATGAGGTGCGCCCGGCGCGTGTGTCTGGGGTGTCGAATATCGCCGACGCTTGCATGTCTTCGACCTCAGTGAAGGGTTTCGATGAAGTCGGGACTTTCGACGGTTACGACAGGTTACGTAGGGCGACTTCCAAAGACCGCGGTTGGAGCGATTGCTACGGCTACCTGCTCGTGGCGACAGGCCGTATCGATATCCACGTAGACCCCCAGATGAGCATCTGGGACGTTGCGCCTATGCCGACGATCATCGAAGAGGCCGGCGGCAGGGCAACCGATCGAGATGGCAAGCGAGGCATAGACCTTAAAAACCTGGTAGCCACAAATGGGCAGCTTCATGACAGGGTTCTGGATTTGTTGAACGGATGATGAGGACCGTGACACACTCGTTGGAGACACATCTCACACCCGGAAACGCGCGTATTCTCCGATTGCTGGCTAGGAACGGCCCTGCTATATTTGTGACGCCAATAGCAAAGTCAATTATTTCCAGATCGAGGAGCCACGCTTGAGCGACGGAATAACGTCCGCCAGCGACGAGTCGCCCTCCAGTGACGAATTGAGAGATCGATCACGAAAGGCGCTGCAATCCCAGCAGCAGCCTACGGTTACCGTTCTCTCGTCATTGATCGCAGTCCAGGATGACCTTCATTACATCCCGGATGAGGCTATAGAAGAGACCGCCACGCACATGAAATCCACCATCAACGATGTGTGGAGTGTGGCGTCGTTCTACACGAATTTTAGATTCACACCTCCGGGAGATCACACGATAGACGTGTGCTGGGGGCCGTCTTGCCACCTGAACGGTGCTCAGGATGTGATGACTAGAATTCATTCTGAGCTCGGAATTGAAGAAGAAGGCGAGACCAGCGACGGCAAGTTGACACTCCGGTACAGCACGTGCCTTGGGGCTTGCGCACTTGCTCCGGTGATAGCGGTGGACCATCACATGAAGGGCCGCATATCGCCCGATTCGGCGGCAGCAGTCGTCGGTAAGCTGAAGGACGCCCAGTGAAAATCTCACCCCGGATACAGATCCAGACAAACCGAAGTAGTGCCGTATGTCTGTAGTTTTCTCTGAACTGCGCCAGAAGGCTGATGCCGAGTGGCTGGCACTGACCGCGGGTGATAAACCGTGGGTGAGAGTTGGCCTGGGTACATCTGGTGAGGCCGCTGGAGCCGAGGAAGCCTTTGACGCGATAACCGAATCGCTGGGCTCAGACGCTAACGTAAGCTTGGTCGGGTCGATGGGCCTTTGCTACGCCGAGCCGCTTATAGATGTTCAACTGCCCGGCGGAGCACGTGTCTTCTACGCAAATCTGGGTGTAGATGAGGTTGCTGATGTCGTAGGTGGACACATCAAATCCGGCAGGCCCAATGCCGATAGGGCGTTTGCATGGCACGGCGATGAGCGGCCGGAAGGCCTCGACGCAATTACCCGTCTCTCTGAACTACCAACTGTTCGGGTCCAGACCCGGTTGGCGACGAACCTAGCCGGTGATATCGACCCACGGGATCTGTCTCAGTACATCGCAAACGGTGGATACAGCGCGCTTGAAAAAGCGCTCGAGGATATGGACCCGGCGGAGGTGCTGGACGAGGTCAAAAACTCTGGCCTTAGGGGCAGGGGAGGGGCCGCATTCCCGACCGGGGTCAAATGGGGTTTCCTTGCACCTAACCCGGCGCCGGTGAAGTACATCCTCTGCAACTGTGAAGAGGGCGATCCTGGCGCATTCAACGACAAGGGCATTCTTGAGAGCTGCCCGCACACCCTACTTGAGGGCTTGATTCTCGCAGGGTATGCCACCAACTCGTCGAACGGTTTCATTTTTATCCGACAGGGTCACACTCTTCCGATAGAGAACTCGCGAAAAGCAGTACAGGATGCTTACGCGGCGGGACTTCTAGGGCAAAACATTCTCGGAAGTGATTTCAGTTACGACGTCGAGATTGCTCTTACCGGGGACTCGTACGTGGCTGGCGAAGAAACGGCATTAATGGAGGCCATCGAGGGCAAGCGCTCGATGCCACGCTACAGGCCGCCGTTCCCCGCCGCCGCCGGGCTATGGGGCAAACCAAGCAATATCAATAATGTTAAAACGCTTTCCTACGCTCCAACGATAATCCAGAACGGCGCCGATGCCTTCAAGAGCGTCGGAATTGAATCGACCCCTGGCACGGCGATCCTTTGTATTACCGGAGCGGTTAACAGGCCCGGAATGTACGAAATTCCAATGGGGTCCCTGACCGTTCGGGAGGCCGTTGAGGAAGTGGCGGGCGGCATCAAAGACGGCAAGAAAATGAAGTTGTTCCAGGCCGGAGGACCCCTGTTTGGGCCTATCGGTGAAGAAGGCTTTGACTCGCCAATAGACTTCGATTCGATTGGGAAGACTACCGGCAGCCTAGGCTCCGGTGGCATCATCATCGGCGACGAAGACGTGTGCGCCGTTAACCTGACCCGCAATCTGATGGCGTTCAACCAGTTCGAGTCTTGCGGCAAATGCTTCCCGTGCCGCCTCGGCATGACGCATATGGTCGAGACCCTAGAACGTATATCCCAGAACGTGGGCCGGGAAGATGATCTGGCTCTCATGGAACGGATGGGGGCCAGTATGCGGATGGGTTCGCTCTGTGGGCATGGACAGCTTGGTTACAACCCGGTTGCGTCCGCGCTCAAATACTTTGAAGCCGATTTCCGTTCCCACATGGATGATGAGAAATGCCCGACGGGCGCGTGTGGTGATGGACAGATGGTGACCCCGAGCCGGACGAGGCCCTAGATGGAATAGTCGCCGATAAACGGCTACTAACGAAAGTTCATTCGAACAACAAATTCCCAGGAGACTGCGCCGCATGGCGGACGACACGATGAAATTAACGGTGGACGGCCAGGAGATCGAGGCCAAACCTGGCCAGACGATCATTCAGGCTGCGCAGGACGCGGATATCTATATTCCGTACCTTTGCTACTTCCCGGGAATGAAGCCTTACGGCGCGTGTCGCATGTGCGTTGTGTCCACTGAGGCCGGTGGCCGCAAGGGTGTTCAAGCTTCCTGTACGACTCCAGTCATGGCGGACATGATCGTGGAGACCAATAGCGAAGAGGTTGTTGATCTCCGGCGCGGGATTACCGATCTGCTTATGTCAGAACACCCTCATGGCTGCCTGACTTGCCACCGCGCCGAACTGTGTGGTCCGCAGGACATCTGCCAGCGTCACGTAGCCGTGACCGACCGTTGCACCATTTGCCCAAAGAACGAACGTTGCGAACTGAAGGACACCGTCCGCTTTATGAAGCTGGACCTGACCTCTTCGCTCAATTACCACCGGCGTGACCTGCCAATTCACACCGATGACCCGTTCTACGATCGTGATTACAACCTATGCATTGTCTGCGCCCGTTGCGTGCGCGCATGCGACGAAGTGAGAGGCGATACGGCTCTCTCACTGGTGTCCCGTTCAGGGGTCGCTCTTGTGGGCACCTCTCACGGTACTTCGCTACTTGAGTCCGGTTGCGAGTTCTGTGGTTCCTGCATAGATGCCTGCCCAACTGGCGCGCTTGTGGAGCGTGATTACAAATGGGAGAAGGCATCCACCAAGGTTAAGACCGTCTGCACAAATTGCCCCGTCGGGTGCGAGTTTGTGATGGACATCAATGACATAAACAAGGTCGTGCGGATGACGGGCGACCTATCGGGTGAGGCCGGTCACGGTCAGGCCTGCTTCAAGGGCAAGTTCGGGTACGACTACCCGAACCACGTCAGACGGCTGAAGTACCCGTTGATGCGCATCGACGGTGAGCTACAGCGCACGACATGGGAAAATGCTCTCGCTGCGGCATCGAAAGGTCTTTCGGAGCATCTTCCGGAAGAGCGAGGTGTGATCCTCTCGCCACGTGGCACTAACGAAGACAATTACGTAGGCCAGAAGTTTGCACGAACGGTGCTCGGCACAAACAACGTAGATACGGGCCTCAACCGGTCCGCACAGCTGTTGGCGACACTGGCGTCGGCGCCGGGACACGGAGCGGCTACGAACCCGATCTGGGGTAT
>JAAZYK010000038.1 GCA_014239685.1 Dehalococcoidia bacterium
TGAACCCTGCGAGACCCTCGACATCATTCGACAGGTCCTGGTACTGCTCGAGCTGTCCTTCTAACACGCGGAAGGAAGCCTCGGCGCCGTTGATATCGTTCGGAGGAATCCCTCCAACAAAACGTCTGTACGCGGCCGTAAAATCCCGTGGCTCTCGCTTATGAAATAACGACATAACGTCGATCACTGCGGCGCCTTCAAGCGTGGCCTCGATACCTGCCCTTGCGAACTCAGCGGGAAGTAAGGGAATTGCAAATCTCTCTACCCCAAATCCCGCAAGATCACATCCGTGAAGGTAGCCAGCAAGCGCGAGCGCGAAGGATCTAAACGGAGGACGTCCCTCGATATGATCGTCTGTAATACCGTGGACCGCTGTTGCGCCGGGCGGAATCGGAGACTCTGGATCGATCAACTCTCGTCGGTTCCCGCGGGTGCCATCGGGATCAACTTTTAGCGTGGACAGCTGCACAATCCGCGCGATTTTCGGGTCTAGGCCGGTGGATTGCACATCTAAAAAAACTATAGGTCGCTTCAGATTGAGTCGCACAAGACCTCCCGTCAGGCTAGTCGTCCATGGCCCGTTGAAGGCGGTGTAATAGAGGATTATTCATGAATACGAACCCGATCGCCATGCTAGCACTCAGGGCATCCACAGCAGGTGATGGGTGTTATTAGAAACCGGTCTTGTACAACCACGGTGTTGCCGCTCTCAGATCGTACAAAACATACGTCGCCAATTCGCTCACGCCTCCGTGATCTTTCATCCTCGAGCGCGTTGTGCATCGACTTCAGATGGGCTACTTTCGATCGGTAGGATAGGATCTGCCATGGCCACATGGTGCGACGATGGTGTTGTACGCATCTTACTAAGGGGGCATACAAGTGCGTTGCACTGTTTGCGGGCACGACAATTCAGCCGACAATCGCTTCTGCATTTCATGTGGCGAACTTCTTGCTGGATATAGGCCGGGAACGCCCCCAGCAGGACCCGATGGTGACAAGCAGGACTGGCTTGTAAGCGAGGTTAATCGTCTTCGGAATGAGATCGAGCGACTGTCCGAGGAAGTAAATCGAGATGCGCGGGAAGGCCCTTTGAGGGAACGGCCCGTGCGACCGCTAACAGCGGATGGACCTCTGGCTCCCCCACCCCCACAACCTCCTGTACCGGGATCAGGGCCTGACATCTCTCACGGATCGGAACATGAACCGGTAGATCAGCACAGCTTCGCTCCATCGACTAACAGTGCGTTTGAGTTGGAGGCGCGCGTCGGAGCTCGGTGGCTGGCCTGGGTCGGTGTGGTTATTTTGATGATCGGGAGTGCCTTTTTTCTCCGACTCGCTTACAACAACGGGTGGATCGAGCAGATCGGGCTAGTGGTGCTTGGTGTTGTGTTCGGTGCAGTACTTATCGGACTGGGCGAATTCTGGCACCGGAAATACCCGGTCTACGCCGCAACATTGGCAGGTGGCGGTACCGGCATCATCTACTTATCGGTATTCGCAGCCCACACGCCGTTCGAACTTGTCTCTCTCGGAGCATCGTTGATCGCGCTTTTGTTGATCAGCGTCCTACTGATGGCACAGGCGATCCGCTATCAGCAACTCAGCTTGGCGGTGCTTTCCATCGGTGGCGCATACCTTGCTCCACTTGGATTGGTCGGGGTCAACAGTGATGTGCTCAATCACGCGTCCGGATCGGAAGTGACGTGGCCGGTTGCATACCTTTTCGTAGTTGGGCTGGGCGTTCTATACGTGTCTACCTGTTACAACTGGAAAGGTATCGTTGTGATTGGGTTGGTGGGATCGATAATCGGATACCTTGCCTGGTACTCAAAGGTCGGGGATATAACCGGAGATACGACCACCCAGTTGTGGTTGACGGCATTATTCCTCATATGGGTAGGCAGTACGTTGGTACATCACTATCTGCGTGATACCGAACCAACGGTCTTCGACATATTGCTGTCTGTTGCCAACGCTGCCTTTTTCGCCTTGATGAGTTACGTCATCCTCGGTACCGAATACAGCGATTGGGAGGGTGCGTTAGGGCTTGATACTACATTCGGTGGGACCGAATACAGCGGTTGGATGGGAGCATTTGCACTTAGCTTAGGAGTCTTTTATGGCATCTTGGGCTACGTGTTGTACCGACGATCCGACCGGAACACACCTTTGGCTATTGCAATGGGCGTTATGGCTCTCGTCCTGTCTGCGATAGCCGTCCCGATACAACTTTCCGGGCCGTGGATTACAACGGTTTGGTTCGCTGCATCGCTTGCTTTGATGGCAGCTTCGGCAGCTCGTAGCACAAGTATGGTCGCTACCAGAGGTGCTGGCTTAGGACTTCTGGCTCTGGGGACCGCATGGCTATTACTCATCGACCTCAGCAATGCTCGAGAGATCGGGATAGATCCGGTGTTCAATCGTTACGTACTTTCGTTCTCTTCTGGCGCGATCGTCGCTTACAGTGCAGCAGCACTGATCCGCCGATTCCCTTCCGCTTCGCGGGTTATAAGTATCGAGAAAATCACAGACGCTGAAATCGTGTCTGGACTGGTAATGCTTGGCTCCGGGTTCATCACTCTCGGGATTTGGACCCAGATCCCGGAATCTTGGTTTGCGCTCGCGTGGGGAGTCGAGGCCATCGTGTTGGGGGCGGTTTCGTTTGGTATCAACTTGCCCGAGGTTCGCCGAACGGTCTACGGATTACTAATCCTCGCGACCGCACGAGCTCTGGTATTTGATTCCTACCTGTTCGCAGATGACTACACTATTTTCTGGAATGATAGGACTCTTGCGTTCCTACCGGTCGTTGTTGCGATAGCGCTCGGTGGAATAACCTTCCGCCGCCGCACGGCGGGGATGTTTGACTGGGAATATCGGATTGTTGCCCCAGTCTTGGCGATCACTTGTAATGCGCTGCTGCTCTGGTACCTGAGCGCCGAAGTAATCGGAGCGATCTCAAGCGATACGATTGACGTCGCGACGAGGAATGAGAGGAACGTCATCAGCCTTGGTCTGAGTGTCCTGTGGGCCGGATACGCAGCAATCTGGTTGTTACTTGGCGTCTTTAAAAGGTGGAAGCAAGTACGAGCCGCAGCCCTGCTCCTGTTGACCGTACCGGTAATCAAACTATTCGTGTTCGATGCGTTCGCTCTCGATAGCGGATATCGGGTGGCAGTGTTTATGACGCTTGGTTTCCTGCTCGTCGCCGGTGGATACTTGTATCAACGTTACGAGAGTGCGGTGAAGGGCTTCTTATTTGAGACGGATATGGACTTCGATCCTGTAGCGCCTCGTGGCGTAAGTTCAGACTGAACTACCCAACCGCGGGCAGTTCACAGCTATTTATTTTATGGAGGTTAGGTATGGCACGTTATTTAATTCAGGTTTCCTACACGGCAGAATCTTGGGCGGCACAGGTCAAGAATCCTCAGGATCGTCTAAAAGCTGTTGGTGAAATGTTGGCCCCGGCAGGTATCACATTCGTTGATGCCTACTACTCTTTTGGGGAGTTCGACATTGTAGGAATCGTAGATGGCCCAGACAACACGACCACGGCGGCCGGCATGATTGCTGTCGCGGCCGGAGGTGCTTGCTCCAAGCTGCAGACGACACCGCTTCTGACTTCCGAAGAGGGTCTCGAGGCGCTAAGGAAGGCGGGCTCAGTCGGTTATCGGCCCGCGGTTTCCTGAAAAAACCAATTTAGTCATTACGATCGTAGGAAGGGCTGGGCTGACACCCCAGCCCTTTTTATTTCAGGTATTTCTTCTCGATCTCGATAGCGGCAGCGAGCTTATCGTTACTTGACAACCGAGAACCTGTCACGTGACCAGACCGTTCGCTGTAGCCAGTTTGAGCCGCACTCTCGTTTCCTGTCTCTAAATAGGCATCTCCGGAATTCTGGAAGCGTAGTGTGAGGTAAGTGGACCTGTTGCTGAAATAAGTCGATACGAGACCTAGATATGTCGGTGAAACAGTCTCGGAAGAATGTTTCAGTTCAGGACCGCTCCGATGATATTGGCAGTCGAAAACACTCCGACGATGACGTTGTCCGGTGTTTGCAGGAAGATCACCCCGCTGTCACTGAAGCTGAGTTTCGTAGCGGTCGAAACATCGATCTCTACAACGTCTCCATCGGGCGTTAGGTAAGTTACTGTCGCTGCCATCGAATTCCTCTCTCAATCAATTTGATCAGGCACTTTATCGGTGGGATTGTTTCACCACATCAAAGTAACGCCGATTGTGAAATTGAAGCCGCTCCGAAAGAAGATAAGGGCGTTTACGTTCGTCTAGAAAAATCGGCGATTATCGCACTGGGACCGAACATGCCCATCCTAATCCTCCCTTCAATCTTATCTTCCCGCAGGGTCTGGGATACGATTGATGCAGATAGTTACAAATGCAGCCAATTCCAAGTGAAATGAATGGTAATGCCCGACATAGCACCAGCTGGCTACTACCACGCTGAGGGTGATCCCGAGGGAACAGTCCGATACTGGGACGGCGCAAACTGGTCAGGTGAACCAAAACCACTTGATAACCAACCCGATTTGAGGGGATCGATCCTGGATCCAAGCTCAGCCACCAAGTTCTGCCCTGAATGTGGTCGGAACATGACCATGACTGCCGAGGCGTGTCCAGCCTGTGGTGCGCCACAACCGGGAACGACACCATCGGCCAATAACCTGGCTGTATCGGCTGATAATTCGAGATACGGCGGGCTTGGAATCCGTATCGGAGCCGCCGCCATAGATACCGCTATTGGAGTCGTAATAATCACGCCATTCTCGACTTCGGTGTTTCTGTCAGGGCTCGCCCTGTCGTTGTACTGGATGGTCGTGGTGGTTATGGTCGCAAGATTAGGCGGGTCGCCAGGAAAGCTCGCTGTGGGTCTCCGGGTCACGAAGATCGACGGCGTTACAAGTCCGCCAGGTGATAGAGAATCGGTTATCAGAACACTTCCAGGCCTGTTGGGTCTTATTCCCGTAATCGGTGGGTTAATTTCCCTTGGCATAGGGCTTATTAGCATTCGCTACGTCGCCATCGACCCCCAAAGGCGTAGCATTTACGACCGAATTGGTGGGACACGAGTCGTCTACAAAAATCGGTTATCGTGAGCCCCAACATCCCTTAACCATATGGTCACAACCGATTCCATATGAACTGCCGATCCAGTGTTGACTGATCCTTCAACTCTCCGTTCCGATGACATTGTCCGTGATGGTCCCCCTCCGCCCCTAATAAACAATAAGGGCGAGTTAGTCTCGGCCCCTTCTCCTAAACCAATCCGCCCGCGTCGCTATGATCTTGATGCCCTACGCGGGTTCGCGATGTTACTCGGCATCGTCCTGCATGCAGCCATTCCATTTATTCCTTACTGGCAGGACGGGGATGTAGGGGGTGGATTGCTATCCGGGATCTTTGAATTTATTCATGGATTCCGGATGCCTCTTTTCTTTATTCTCAGCGGCTATTTCACGACCATGCTCTGGCGGGGACGGGGCATGCGGTCGCTGATAGGTCACCGAATACGCCGTGTTGGCCTACCTCTGCTCATCGGTCTGTTCACAGTCCTTCCCGCTGTATGGTTCGGATGGGGTCTTGGCTGGGTAATCTACGAAGCGGGTACCGTTGATAAAGTCGAAGTCCGAGTTAAAGAAGCCATTGGCGTCTACGATCAGAACCTAGGCCACATTAGTGAGGGCACTGGTAAACAGTTAGACGCTGATAATCCAGCCAAGAAGAACACGTCTGCCGGGGACAAACGGGAAGATGAAATCGACTTCGCTCATATGTGGTTTCTCTGGTTCCTTCTCTGGTTGGTAGCCGGATTTTCAATCGTAGCCAGCTTAGTAACGTGGATCGCTATCAAACTACACAGGGCACGACCTGTTCCATCCCTGATCACCACTCTGGCTATTGTCACGTTACCTTTACTGTCCGTTTTCCCTCAGCTCTTAATGGTGGAGGACGTATTCGGCCCTGACACATCTTTAAGCTTCCTGCCCAATTTTATTGTTCTCGGATACTACGGCTGCTTCTTCGGCTTCGGCGCTCTAGTCCACGATCGTCACAAAAAGGATGGTCAGGCGTTGATTGATTGGGTTGGAACGGGTTGGGCAGGTCAATTACTGCTCGCGTCTTTGGTGTTATTCCCGGTAGGCCGAATTTTAATTGGTGACGCCTGGCTCGTGTCCTCACTACTTCAAGTTACATTCGCCTGGACCATGAGCTTCGGACTGATCGGCCTAGCCCTTCACCATCTTTCAACTCCGAGTTTCAAAGTGAGATGGATATCAGATGCCTCCTACTGGATGTACCTGATGCACCTGCCGATCATCTTCCTCAGCCAGGGAATTGTTAGCCACTTGCCGATAAACGCGCTTGTCACCTTCACGTTGGTTGTTATCGCAGTAACGTCTGTGATGTTGATCTCTTATCGCTACCTTGTCCGCTACACGTTTGTCGGTAAGCTCCTTAACGGTTCCCGCACTCGGCTCCAAGATGCTGCTCTTCGAAGAGATATTGGCCAGACTGAGCCGCCAATAGTATGAGGCGAAAACAGCCCATTAACGGACGATCAAAGCGGAGGTGTGTGAATTGCGGTTCACAAACATCGGCTCAGGTAGATGGACGATAAGTCCCTCCAGAGCGTTAACATTGTCACGCTGATCGGCGAGCATCAGCGCCTCCTGGTGTAAGAATTGGTGTAAATCACCTTAATTGGGTTGCCGAAAGAGCCTACCGATAGGCTGGTTCCCGTTCATAATTCACCAGATGCCGAGGTGGCGGAATGGTAGACGCGACGGTCTCAAACACCGTTGGGCATAACGCCCGTGCGGGTTCGACTCCCGCCCTCGGCACCAGTTTTGACAGCAACTTTGACAGCAACCGGAATCAGAAACGGCCTCTTCGCACTCCGGAGGGGTCGTTCAGCGTCCAGGGATCACCCGGGTGCACTTCCGCTCAGCTCCGGTCGTCCGTCACCGGGCACGAGGACAAGTTGACCTACAACCGGCCCTAGTAATGAGATAAACCCCTCAGCGCTTTGAAGCGCTGAGGGGTTTATCAGGATTCTGGCATCGGGTCTCTGGAATTTGACCGCCTTGCAATTGCTTTACGCCTCGTGCGCTCAAGCTCGATGTATGAAAAAGCCGCCCCAGACATCAAAAGCACAACGATCAAAAAAATGACTCCGATAAATAACTGTGGATTCATTTTCTGAGCACCTCAAGAGCTACCCCGAGACTCAGAATGGATGGGACCCAGAGACCAACAAATATAGCTTCAAGTTCCGCGTCGTCTCCAAGAAACCAGAGAGCCACAGACACAACGAAGGATAGGAACGCGCTGGCCATGTATAGCCAGGTGAACATCGAAAACCCCTGGAATACTCTGGCTTCTTTATTACTATCGTGTTCTTCAACCACGGTTTTAAGCTTCCTTTCTGTGTTTGAGCCTCACCTCGTCTTTGGTGGTGAGGCTCAGAATGCTGCGAGGCGGTCTACCGACTCGTATCAGGTGAGATCAGGAATAACTGTCAGGGCGACCACGCCAGCGATCGCGACAAGTACGTAGACCAGCCGTGAAAAGGCGTTAACGGTGCCAAAACGGTTACCACCGGCAATTGCGGCAACCAGGTCAAACTTGAAAAGTCCGACAAGTCCCCAGTTGAGCGCGCCAACTGCAGCTAGAACTATGGCTAAGATTTGGATCGCTTCCATTTGAGTTGTCTCCATTACCGGGTTCTCTATACCCACGTAGGTGTTTGTTAGGTCTCGACTAGAGCTGTTTATATTCACCATAGTAGGTTTTATTAACAATCTATGCTGAACATACTCAACATTATGAAACGCCTGTTGTGTATTGTCAACATTGAATCCCGTATGTCTTTTTAGACGGAAAACCCCCATAGATCATTATCTCGAATTAACGTAGGATATAGTCATCATTACTGCCAATGCTCAACAGAGATGCGCAAGTAACCCTAGAACAACAAATTAGGAGGGACCGTTGGTGGAGTTCAATACCTCTGCTGGTAGGGCGACAACCCGGCCAGATCCAAAGGATTTGAATCGTCTTCGCGACGAGTACACCGAGGCCCTCATGGCAGGAAATGAGCGGGCGGCAAGCGCCGCCATTGATCGAGCTCTGGCACTGAACTGGGACCTGAAGACAATTTATGTCGAATTGATGCGAAACCCGATCCTTCTTGTCGGTGAGATGTGGGACCGTGGTGAAGTTTCTGTCGCCTATGAGCACCAGATCACCCAGTACACCATCCAGGAAATGGCGCGTCTCAGGCGTGAATTCCGCCCTGATCAGCACCTAGGGTTTCGTGCTGTGGTGACTTCAGTCGAGGGAGATCAGCACGTAGTTGGGGCCTTAATGGTCGCAGACTTACTACGCCAAGCCGGCTGGGAGGTCGACTTCCTCGGAGCTGACACTCCAGCCGTAGACCTGACCGATTTTGTCCGAGAACGTAAACAGGACCTCGTAGTCCTGTCTGTGACTTCGCGCGAAAGTCTTGGATTTCTCCGAACGACGGTGGAGAAACTTAAAACCATCGACCCCCCACCGACAGTAATGATTGGTGGCCGTGCAGTGTCTTTCGAATCCGATTCAACTCCAGATCTTTGGGGAGCTGACGCAATCGCGAGTGATGCCTTAGAGGCCGTTGTTATCGCGCGCACTCTGGCAGTCGGTGTGGAGGGTTCCGACTCAATTGCCGATCTGCTCAGTCGTATCGGTGGACGGATACGCGCCTCTCGCCTTGATGCGGGCATGAACCAAGCCGAACTAGCATCGGGTGCCGGACTCGATCGTACATACATTGGCGCCGTGGAACGCGGCCGCCAGAACGTCACTATGGCTGCCCTACTCCGATTGGCCGACGCTCTCGGGCTTTCGATCGACGATCTCATTTCAAAGTAAACACGCCCGAGAGTCCTACACCTGTCGCACTCAGTACACGACACGCAAGTGGGTGCAGTCAGTCAAAGTTCTGATCTCAAATGGGATCGGTAACGTTCAGATAGGTTTGGGCACCCGCATCGTTGATTGAGCGGATATCACTGCCAATGAGGTAATACCTACGCAAACAACCCCGCCACGTGACTTGCAACATATTCGGCGTCTTCGCCTACTCCGATAAACTGAGCTGACTTCGATCCGTACATCCACTGCAAGCCCATGAAGTAAAGACCAGGGTAATCAGTAACCCCTCGGTGCTGATTCGGGTAATTGTGATCGCCAGTTATGGGAAGTTTGATCCAGTCGAAGTCGTACTTGAATCCGGTCGACCAGACAATCGTCTTTATCCCAGATTCCACAAGATTCAACGAATCCGGACTTTCACCTTTGGGCCAGTCTTGAATATCGGGCGGTGCGACTGTGTCATCAGGTGGAACCTGAATTCCATTTTTTTTCACATATTCGTCAACGTTGCGCATCCAGTTCAACGGATGTTCGTCCACTCCTTGCAATATCTCGACGAGGTCGGTTCTGAGCGATAGTGAACAACCCTCCCCTCCAGTCACTGGACCCACCAGAGTCACACCGTTCTTAGCCATCTCGCGCAGGTAAATATCGTGTCCGCCTTTGGCTCCACTCGTGTGGGATGAAGCCCCGTATCGGGCATCGTCAATCGACTCGACATTTTCGATCGTCTTGTCAAAGCTGCCCATCGTGTAGTTCCACCATGATGAATCACGTCCACGGTATCGTCTTGGGCGTCTCCCGGCGTTTCCGACCGACAACCAGACCGTCTTGCCAGCTTCATACAGCTCTTCGGCAATTTGTGCCCCAGACTGGCCTGAGCCAACAACCAACACTCCACCCTGCGCTAGCGACGCAGGGTTCTTGTAATCAGCTGAGTGGATCTGGCTAATTGACCTGGATAGGGAAGTGGCATAGTTGGGAATCTTTGGCACTCCGAATGCCCCTGTGGCAACAACAACACAACGGGCCCGGTGTCTCTCGCCAGAGCTGGAAGTCAGAAGATAGCGGTGGCCCACACGCTCAAGATTTGCAATATCAACGCCCGTCCGCACCGGAGCACCGAAATGTTTCGCGTAGTTCTGTAAATAGTCGACCGTCTCGATCTTCGAGAGATAGCCATCCGGCTCGGTGCCCGAGTAATAAAACCCGGGTAGTCGGACAGCCCAGTTGGGATTCACCAAGTGAAATCCATCCCATCGCTCAACATCCCAGGTATTGCCGACCAGACCCCGTTCAAGAACAACATGAGCGATGTTCCGTTCGGTTAGGAAATAACTCGTTGCCAAACCGGCAGAACCAGCACCAATTATCACGATGTTGTGCGATTCGTCTGAAATCTTCGTCGACATCGGCTCCGGACACCTTGTTTATCTGTTCGGAATTTGAATTTCAGTTATCCGCCTGCCAACCAAACGAGTAACGGGTTGAGCGACGAGAATATTGGCGGTCGAAATCATCTGTACATAAAAAGCACCAAACCGAGCTCGGTACCGAGCAACGGGTTCGTAAAGTTAAGCCCGTTGGGGATACCTTTCGTGTGGGTTCGACAACCATCCTGAGCAGCAGTTTTGAAGCTCATCTGGCCTCGGAAATGGAAGCCCTCGGGGCGGTGGTACCCTCTCCGAGGTTTACGACTGACTTAAGTTTCTGAAGCGTGCCTAGATCTGTGGGAAACCCTTTGACGAAAGTGCTTCTTGGCCTTTACTCAGGAACTGTGTTGCGCCCGCCTGGAAGAATTCACGTGGTGACACGGTCAACATCCGGAATCCCCTGTCCAGCAGGGCGGGAATATTTTCACTGTTGGCGGGACTGACGACAGACTTGCCGGCATTCACAGAGTCTGCGATCACTTTGTCCACAAGGCGACTAACTTCTGACTGCTCCGCCCAGCCCATCGAGTGGGATAGGTCTAGAGGGCCAAGGTCGATGAAATCTATTCCTGATTGCGCCAGTATTTCTGACAAATTGTTGACGGCGGTGATCTCTTCAATGATGCAGCCAGCCATCGTTTCAGCGTTCGTATCCAGAGTCCATTGTTCTGGCGACCCTATCTCTAGTGCGTAACCCCCACCCCTGCTCCTGAAAAATATGGTGCGTTTTCCTTCGGGGTGGAATTTTGCGACGTCCACAACAAATTGAGCATCTGCGGCGGTGTTCACTCTGGCGACTAGAACGCCTTGAGCTCCGCCGTCCAAAGCGTGCAGAAGCAGTTCAGGATTATTCTGCATACGGGCGATGGCGGTCATTCCGTGTAGGTCCGCAGCACGGAGCACCTGGGTCAACGCGCTTTCGTCGAATAAGTCGTGCTCACAGTCGACGATGGCGAAATCGAACCCCAACAACCCTGCCATCTCCACAAGATCAGCGTCGTTAGGCCCTACGGTGATACCAAATGCGGCGCCTCCGTTTTTGAGTATTTCTTTGGTCCTGTTGTGACGCACCAACAACTGTCTCCTTGCACTTTACGGCGGTTTAGGACCCGGCCGCTTTTCCGTAGGCCAACCGTTCAGGTCGGCCGAAGAGGGGCCAATTCACTGGCATACCTGTCCATCACCCGTTCCATATCCACAGAATCAGGAATGCCGAGTGTAGACGAACTCGTTCCAGATCGGTTTAGAGTCTTTTGGGGAATCCGTTGTGGTAGTTCGAGTGTGATATTCGTTCGTCTATACGGAGATTACAGAACCAATCTCCCTTCCGATTTCGCCCTACTTGCACCCACGGGACGCTTCGCGAAGTAGAATCTGCGGGCTGCAGCCCGGCGTTCTCATCCATGCAGGGCCGCAGATCGAGAACATCGCCCCCACTATTTACGGAGAATCCCCATGAACGGAACCCAGTTCATCGCCCGCATCCTCAAAGAGGAGGGCGTGGAGCAGATGACATGCTTCCCGAGCAACGCCCTCATCGAAGAAGTTTCCAAAGAGGGCATCCGCCCGGTCATGTTCCGACACGAACGTGGCGCCGTGATGGCGGCCGACGGATACGCCCGATCAGGCGGTGGCGAGGGATTTGGCACCGTGATGATGCAGCACGCTGCCGGAGCGGAAAACTCCGTGGGCGGGCTATCACAGGCATTCGGTGACAACGTGCCGATGCTCGTACTGCCCGGTGGTTACCCGCTTGCCGAACGGAACATTCGACCGAACTTCGCAGCCGTCAACAGTTATGGCAGCGTTGTGAAGTCGGTTGAAGCCATCGATACACCGACCCAGATAGGTGCCGTGATGCGCCGTGCGTTCCAGGCTCTTCGCAACGGAAGGCGAGGCCCAGTCGTGGTAGAGATGACCACAGACATTTGCGCAATGGAGGTCCCGGAAGAGGCGATGAACTACACGTCTCCAACTTCCGCAAAATCTGCCCCATCCACGGGTGACATCAAGGACGCAGTGAAGCTCCTGCTCGCCGCCAAGAGGCCAATGATCTGGTCCGGCGCAGGTGTGCTCTTCTCCGGTGCATCAGCCGCACTCACGGAGCTTGCCGAACTGACCGAAATTCCGGTCTTCACGACCATGGAAGGTAAGTCCGGCTTCGACGAGCGTCACCCACTCTCTCTCGGAGCAGGGTCCGGTGCGACTACCGGTCAGGCAAACAAGTGGATCGTCGAGTCCGATGTGATCATAGGGCTAGGTACTAGTTTTACCCACAATAGTTACTGCCAGCGTGTGCCCGACGGTAAGACGGTGATCCACAACACGACGACCGAAGACGATGTGAACAAGAGCACCCCGTCCGATCTCGCACTGATTGGCGACGCACGGCTCACCATCGAGGCCATGATCGATGAGATCAAGGGTCAGATCGGTGAGGGAGGCCGCGACACCGGTGTAGCTGCAGAGATTGCAGCCGTGAAAGCCGAGTGGATGAAGGAGTGGCAGCCGATGCTCGAGGTGGCCGATGAGCCACTCAGCCCATACCGGGTTATCTGGGAGATCGAGAACAACATCGACCAGGAAAACAGCATCGTCACGCACGACGCCGGAGGGCCTCGTGACGCCATGGTGCCGTTCCTCACGGCGACCGTCCCACACAGTTACATGGGTTGGGGAAAGACAACTCACCTGGGCTTCGGAATCCCGGCGATGATCGGCGCAAAGCTGGCCAACCCGGACAAGTTCTGCCTGAACTACATGGGTGATGGCGCATTTGGCATGTCCGGACTGGACGTCGCAACCGCTGCGAAGGCTAACCTGCCGATCACCACAGTTCTGCTCAACAACGGTGGAATGGCGACATACCCGGGCGGATTCCCGGTGGCTCGCGAGCAGTACGACGTGTCGTTCATGGCCGGCAACTACGCCCAGATCGCTGAAGGTATGGGCGCGACGGGAATTGTGGTCTCCAAGGTCGCAGAGATGGGACCGGCGATTCAAAAAGCTCGACAGTTGAACTCAGAAGGCAAGACGGTCTTGATCGACGTTCACTCCAACTTCGAGGCCAAGAAGTCCCGGTTCTAGAGTTGAACTTCGACACCGGTGGTCCGCCCCCTTGGAAAGCGTCCGGGGGGCCGCTGGCATCCTGAACTGAACCAAAAGACGTCCAAGGCGTTGCAGCAAAATCATCGTGGGGGCGGGCAGCAGCCCGCCCCCACATTCACCGGCATTAGGCTGGTCCACACCTACGGCGCGCTGATGGTTATCTCGTGCATGGCGTGGTGGCGGTTGTGGGTGTACGGGCGAACTTCTTCGGGCCAGCGGCCCTTCTCCGAGGCAACGGCCCACGCATCGCTACCCGTGATGGCCGGGTCCTCTACCTCGTAGTAAGCGATGTAGGTCGGTTCGCCGCCGCCTACCTCTTTCAGCTCCCCACCGATGGCCAGCGAGGCTGGCTGCTTTTTACTGCGAGAGACGGAAATCACTCCGGGTACTTTCATCAGCTCAGGGATGTGTTCCGTGTTGTACACCTCGTTGAATATGGCGTCTTTATCCGGATCGACATCCATGCTGACGACGAAGACATATCGGGTCTTGAACGGCATTGCTGGCTCTTTCCTCGGTTACGGTAATTCTGAATCGAGTTCAGGTTCCGTCGCTATTAACGTTGTCGGAGCCACTGTATATCGATTACGCCAGATTAGCGCCGTTAATAGGTCCCCTGGATTTCCTGTACCTCGTTCCTGGCGCGAGACTTGTCACATATGCCAGAACGACTTCAGAAAATTCTCTCCTCGGCGGGCGTCGCATCACGACGTAAATCTGAGGAAATGATCGAACAGGGCCGCGTCGCAGTTAACGGGGTTACGGCGACCGTCGGAGATCAGGCGGAAACCGGCGTGGACGTAATCACCGTGGACGGCAAGTCGATCTCGGCTCAGCGAAAACGATACCTGGTGCTGAACAAGCCGCCGGGCCATGTCACCACGCTGGCCGACCCGCAGGGCAGGCCGACGGTTGCGGATCTGGTCGATGTCCCTGAGCGGTTGTTCCCGGTTGGTCGGCTCGACTACGACACCGAGGGTTTGCTAATCCTGACAAATGATGGGGATTTCACACAGCGCATTACCCATCCAAGCTACGAGATCGAGAAGGTTTACGTGGCCCGTGTTGCAACCCCGATCGGTCTACGTGCACTTGGCCTGCTCAGGACGGGTG
>JAAZYK010000039.1 GCA_014239685.1 Dehalococcoidia bacterium
GAGTGGGATTTGAGGCCATGCGCCCACTCTTATCGATGCGTCTTATTTACTTTCTTTTCGCGATGATGAACATACGTTTGAATGGGAAAAGCGTTGTGCCATCGGACTCTTTCGGATACGCCTTTTCCACAAGCGACGCGTAAGTCTCTTCGAATTCCCTTCTCTGGGGCTCTTCGAGCGCGTCCAGAAGGGGCTTTAGCCAGGTACCCTTTGTCCATTCCTTGACCGGATTGTCTCCGGTGAGGACCTGTATGTAGTCTGTCTCCCACACATCCAACGAACTTGCCAGGGGGGAGAGGATTCGTACGTAAAACTGTGGAGGCTCGACCGGGCCCGGACGTAGTAACGGCTCCAATGTAGAACGCCACGGACCCCCAAGCGCAGCTTCGGAAATCGACGTGTGAGAGAGGGCGCCGAAATTGCGTGGCATCTGCACGACGAACAGGCCGCCGGGCGCCACCGCGGACATAAGCCCGTTGAACAACTCGGTATGACCATCCACCCAGTGCAATGCCGCATTAGAGAAGATCAAATCTGCCGACCGGTCTGGCCGCCAGGTGCCGATATCGCCCTGCTGCCACTCGAGATTCTCAACGCGTTCGGCTCGGCCCATCATTTCTGGTGAATTGTCCACGCCGATTACGCGCGCGTTGGGCCAGCGTTTCGCCAGCATCTCCGTGATATTGCCTGTCCCTGCCCCGAGATCGTAGGCAACTTCGGGAGACTCGAGATCAACTCGATTGAGGAGATCTATCGCCGGTCGTACCCGGTGATCGGCGAACTTGAGGTACTGAACGGGATCCCAGGGCATTAACCGATGCCTTTCGTGGCGAGGGTGTCATCAGAATGTAGGCGAAGGGGCCAAGTTTATAGAAAAAACAAAAGGTCACGGTTTTCCGCTGACTCGTATGTTTATTGTCCTCTGGAAAATACCTCAGGTTGTCAGCCGAGTGCTATTTGCCTGATTGAGACGATTTGATGATGGCCTCCGTCGCCGCTAATCCGCTTTTGAACCCATTGGTGAGAGCGTCGACATCTGCGCAGCAGTTCAACCATGTCACCCCGCGTTCGATGGCTAATTTCATAGCATCCCCGGGGTTAACGGCGGTACCCATAGCCTTACCATTAGCCCTGCACGCCTCCCCAACACGATCGTACGCTGCCAGTACTTTGGGCTTGGCGATTGGACTGCCAGGTTCTCGGTGTACACCGTAATCCTGAGACAGATCTCCTGGTCCAACAAAAAGCAGATCAATGCCTTCGACGGCAGCGATCTCTTCACAGTTCTCTACTCCTTCGACATCCTCGATCATCACGCCCAACAGAACATTGTCATTGGCGATATCGTAATAGTCAGGTTTTGCCATGAATCCGTACCCGGAGTCTCGTCCTCCACCCATTCCTCGCAAGCCTTGTGGCCCGTATTTGGTCATGTTGACCAGGGCTTTAGCCTCATCGGCAGTTTTACAGTGAGGCCAGATAAGGCCGGAGGCGCCTAGTTCAAGCGTCTTGATGTACTGGTTATATGGTCCCTGTGGGACGCGAACGAAAATGTCGATGTCTCGAGTCCGTGCAGCGAGGATCATCATAGAAAGATCTCGGAAATCTGCATGACTATGCTCCATGTCTATCCAGACACATGAGTAACCGGCCTCTGCAATGTTTTCCACAACCGCGGGATCGAACACCCGGTTGATTTCCGGAACCTTAACCATCGCCCCACTCTCGAGTGCGATTTTGGTCTTATTGATCCTATATTCGGCTTTCATATGAGATGAGTCCTCGGTGCCCGTGGATAATGACAAGCAGCACGTCGCAGTGTTGTGGCAACGGAGACTAGCTTAGATTCGCAATCGAGGCGAATGATCTAATTCCCTGCTCAAAACCGAGAAGTGACGATCTTGCAGATATCGGCTAACTTCGCCCAAGGCAGGTTGAGAGTGTTTCCGAAGAACCGTGTTACCTATAGCACCGCCACCCGTTTTTTCTCGAACTGCTTCCAGTCCCATTCCGCACCCCAGCCGGGGGATTCAGGGTAGGTAACTGAGCCATTAACGGGAACGACCGGGTTCATCAATCCGATCTCCTTGCCCATGGTTGCTCCATTGACAGGAGGAGCTGTCTCGAACCAGTCAATGTTTTCGATACCGCACGTTACGTGCGCGTGAACCAGGCCGAACAATGGTCCGTAGGCATTTGGTTCCACGTTCGCGTCAAGTTCGTGTGCGATTTTAGACAGATGCTGAACCGCGGTAACACCGTGACGTGCGTGAACCCGGAGTATGTCCACTGCGCCACTCCTCAACCACAGTTCACCCATGGCCGGGTCATGCATCAAAGTCTCTGCACCGGCGATCGGGATTTCGAGGAGATCACATAGTTGTTTGTTCTGCGCGTGAAGGCGATCATCTATCGGTTCCTCGAACCATATGAATCCGGCGTCCTCAAGGCTCTTGCCGACCGCCAGTGCCTCCTCGTAGCTATAGCTCGCTAGCGCCGCGTCGTGCATTAATCCGACCTCGCTCCCGAATGCGTTCCTGAATTTTTCGAAAGCGTCAATGTTCTCTTCGTACGAAAACGCTAGGTGATCTTTCAGTGTTGTGAACCCGGCAGCCAGACCCTTCTCTCCATCCCGGATCAACTCTTCGACCGTACTCCCGGCGGTGTTGTAGTACGCCGTTCCACGTTTCCTGGCGCCGCCCAATAATTCAGCGACCGGGAGCCCTGCCGCCTTGCCAGCGATGTCCCACAGACAATTATCGAACCCGCCCCACCAGACGGGATCAAGGAAACGTGATGCAGCGTTTAGTTTCGACCACATCCGATCGCGATCAATTGGGTCTTCGCCGATTGCAAGTTCACGTAACGTCACTATCTGTGCCCAGTTGAGTTCCGTGTAGCGCCAGTCACCCACGGTGCAGACGCCTTCCAAGCCCTCGTCGGTAACCACCCTAATCACTTGAACTGGGACATTTTCGCCAGTTGGGAACGTCTGTTTCCAGCGCGGGGTCGTGGAAGAGCCGAACTCGACGACGTTCGTGACCGATGGATACATCGGGAGCTCGAATACCGAAATTTCGATTGACTCAATCTTCATACTGTCGTCTCTACGAAGAAGGCCCGCTGGACGAAACCAGCGGGCCTTCTAGATTCTCACGGGCAGCGAATGTTCGCTGTCAAGGTCGGACTAATCCCTGTTGATGCCGCTGAGGGAAGCCTGAATGCCGTCTGTCGCCGCCGTAGCCCACGGAAGCGTGAACATCTTGAAGCCCTTGGCGACGAACCAGTTCGGGTCCATTCCCGGCGGGATGAAGTACATGCCCGGAACCACGTTATTCCTCTTGGCCGCCTCGGCCAGCTTGTCCAGACCTGCCTCGTATCCGGCGGAAGTGTAGTCCAGAGTGACTCCGAGTTCGATCGAGTAATCCGACGGACCGATGAGCGCGACGTCGATGCCGTCGACGCCCAGGATGCCGTCGATGTTGCTGATCGCCTCGTTGGTCTCGATCATGGGGATGATCACCAGGTCTCTATTTACGGTTTCCATGTACTCCTGGTAGTCGTCGCCCTGGCCCCACTGGCCACGCATGCCACCATTGGAGCGTTTGCCACCCGGGTAGTACCTGCAGGACTCGACAATGTATTCGGCCTGTTCTTTGGTGTTGACCATAGGAACGATGATCCCCCTGGCGCCCGCGTCCAGCGCGAAGAGAATTTGTTCTGCACGGATGGAGTCCACCCGGGCGAACGGAGCCGCCTTCTTGCCGTTGGTCGCTTGCATTCCTGCCGCGAGTTCCTTCATCCCGTATGGAGAGTGCTGGGTATCGAACAGCAGGAAGTCGTATCCGGCATCGGCCAATACGGCCGATACCTCTGGGTGCGGGGAACCCGCCGTACCAACGATCGTCTTCCCAGATTTCAAAAGATCTTTAACAGCGTTCACGTGACTTGAACCTATTCCTTTCAGGAATGAATATCAGATAGCCCCCGGATAACGTCTCGGGGAGTGATATAGACCAGTACGGAAGGCATGATGGCCCCGATGTTGGAAAGATTCAAGTCACCGTTTACGTACGGAGGTTGACGGAACGAAGAAACGAATGTGATCACGGGACGAATACGGGCCATTCCGGACCACCTGGATGGAGCAAAGTTCCATGATGTCGGCTGCGACAGGTACCGGTAAACCTAATGTAGGACTCGAAGCTGTCCGATAGTGTTTACGTTTCTATTTACGAGTCCTGTGGATCATTCTCTGGACAGTACGCGCGTCAACACCAACCGAATGGGCGGAACGTAGTATGCCGGTTCTGCGACACGAACCTAACTCCGGACTACACTCTGCCGCACAGTTGACAACCCGATGCATCGATAATGTGACGTCCAATTGAGCAATCAAGAATTACGCGGCTCTGCCAATCAGCGAGCGGTCCAGAAATATGGCTCCGATACGATCGTGTTTTCAGGTGATGGCGAATCGCAATCTCCGCAATCGATCGTGGACCGCCTTGGAGCTTTGGTATCTGAAGGTGTGTTGTCGCCAGATGACTATTCTCTGGGCGGCACGGTAGAGGCGCTTGAGAAGCGCGTCGCGAGAGATCTTGGCAAGGAAGCGGCGATCTGGATGCCGACCGGATCATTGGCGAACCACATCGCCCTGCGCCGTCACTGTGGGACCAATTCGAGGGTCGTCTTGCAGGAACAGAGCCACGTTTATCACGACGAAGGAGACGCGCTTGCGCGACTAAGCGGGTTGAACGTCATTCCTCTTGCGCATGACAGACCTTATTTCACCGCCGGAGAGCTTCAGACGGCTCTCGATCAATCGATAGGTGGACGTGTGTCGAATCCGGTAGGCGTTGTATCGGTCGAAAGCCCGGTAAGGCGCCAGGCAGGTCAGATAGTCCCGTGGGACGAGATGCAGGCTATAAGTCGGCTGTGTCGTGAGAAGGCGATTCCGGTTCACCTGGATGGAGCAAGGCTCTACATGATGGCGGCGGCGACGGGGAAAGAACTAAAAGAGTACGCGGACCTGTTCGACAGCGTTTACGTCTCCATGTACAAGTACTTTGGATCACCGTTCGGAGCGGTACTCGCCGGCACCAGTGAATTCATATCTGGCATGTTTCATGATCGCCGGATGTTCGGTGGCGGCCTTCCCTCTTCTTATCTGTTTGCAGGGCTCGCTCTGGACGGGATGGATCGTTTTGAACTTCGAAATAAGGAGGCGTTTGAGAAAGCCATCTCCCTGTTCGCAGACATTAACAATCTGCCCGAAATCGAAGTCCGCAGGTTCGAGCACGGCTCCAACATTTTTGAGCTGGTGATCCACCCCGGAATCGATCAGGACCGGTTCGTCGGAAAATTACTTGACCTCGGAATAGTGATCACTTGGCCAAACGAGAACTGGCGGGTACCTCTACTCCATGTGAACACAACAATACTCCGGCGCCCGAACGCAGAAATCACACAGGCGTTTTCGACAGCCGCTTCAGGTTGATGATTATCCGCACTCTCGGTCGGAATCGCTGGCAGGGATTCAGATAACGGTTCAAATCACGTAAACATCTCTGAACCCCACTCCGGGCACCGCATTGATGGTCGGGGACACCTCATGTCATTCAATGGCATGCGGTCGCGGGAACAGCACCGAAAAAACAACGTCCCGGAGGGACTGATATGAAGATCACAGACTTGAAATGCGCAATCATCGGGGGATCTGCGGTTATTCGAATAACGACCGATGAAGGCATCGATGGTCTGGGCCAGGGGGAGACCCCCAAGCCTTACCTGAAGCCGATGGTGATGTTCTACCGGGACATGATCATCGGGAAGGATCCGACAGACGTAGAGAGGGTGATGCTGGGCATCCGGCGTATGGGCGCATTTAAACCATGGGGCACCGCAGTGAGCGCTATCGAGATGGCGCTCTGGGACATCGCCGGCAAGGCGCTCGGTGTTCCGGTCTACAAGTTGCTGGGCGGCAAGGTCCGGGACAAGGTGCAGGTCTATAACGGCAACATTCGGTTCGAGATGAACGGGAACGAACCGGAGGACTACGCCGAGGAGATCCGGAAGGAGATAGATGCGCCTCAAGGCTTCTCCATCGTCAAGCAGGCGGTCGGATTTCATAACGGCTGGGCAGAAAAAGTTGATGATTTCTACTACGGCACGCCGGAGACCCTGCGGCGTCACCCGAACAGGGGCACGATCACTCGTAAAGGTTTTAATCATCTGATGGCGTGCATCGAGGCGATGTTAGAGGTGTGTGGCGACGATGTCGCGCTGGCCCTTGACTGCGGTCCAGGCATGACGGTTCCCGATGCACTGAAGTTGGCGAGGGCGCTCGAGGGCGAGAACATCATGTGGCTTGAGGACATGATTACGGGCGACTACACACCCTACGTGCTGGCCGATCTGTACAAGCAGGTAACGCCGTACACGACAACGCCCATACACACGGGGGAGCAGATCTACTTGCGGCAGAACTTCGTGGAATTGATTGAGACTAGTGCCGTCAATATTCTGGGGCCTGATCCAGCGGACGTTGGTGGGCTGGCTGAAATGAAGTTCATCGCCGAGTACGCCGATCTCCACGGGATCATGTTTGCGCCGCACGGGAGGTTTGACGGGTTGATCGGTCTGGCTGCACATGTGCAACTAGCAGCCTCTTTGCCAGACAACTACATAGCCTTTGAGCTGCCAAACGGCGACCCAGATTGGTGGTACGACATCACGGAAGGCATTTCAGCAGATATCGTCAAGGACAGCCACATCGAGGTATGGGATCGCCCTGGACTTGGCATTACCTTTATCGAGGACGAGGCAAAGAATTACCTGAGTGAAGAAGATGCTGATTTCTTTGACGCGTAAGAGATCGAATAATCCGATGCGGAATCTACTTTCATCCTGACCTGAGTGATATCTTCATGCAATGTCAGCGCTTGATAGTTCCACAGACGTTGTAATCATCGGTGGCGGGATCATCGGGTGCTCCATCGCCTACAATCTGGCCCTCCGGGGTGTGGCGGTCACTCTGGTAGATAAAGGGCCGATCGGGTACGAGCAATCGACCCGCAATTGGGGCTGGGTCCACCAACAGGTCCGGTACCCTCACCTTATTCCCCTGGCGGTCGAGTCGGTTCGTATGTGGAAACACCTCGCCGAAGACCTCGAGTCGGACGTTGGGTGGATCCAGGGTGGCAACCTGAGTCTTGGCTTTGACGACGCTGACCTGGCAGAGTTCGAGTTGCGTGGGGAGACTGCTCGTAACACCGGTCTTGAGACAACCGTCTTAAGCCGCGCTCAGGTCGTCGAAATGTTGCCCGGGATGGCTAGGATGAAAGGAAGTTGGACCGGCGCGCTCCACCTTCCCACGGATGGTCAGGCGGACCCTTCACTGGTCACTGCCGCTTTCGCCCGTGGTGCTAAGCGCCACGGAGCGCACATCGTGAGTGATTGCGCAGTCTCAGGAATCGACATGGCAGGTGGTTCCGTGACTGGTGTGCTAACTGAACGCGGCCCAATCCGCGCACCCCAAGTTGTCGTTGCAGCCGGGGCCTGGTCTAGTCGCCTGACCAGACCGCTCGGCGTCGAGTTCCCGCAGCGCTCGGTCCGGGCGACGGTTATGAGGACGGATCCGGTGGATCCGGTCACATCTGTAACCGCATGGGCCGAAGGATTCACGTTCCGACAGGACCGCGCTGGCCGGTTCGTGCTGGCGGGCGGAGAAGAAGCCATATACGACGTGGACCTGGATCTCTTTCGTGACATTCGCTGGTTCCTCCCTATGGCGTGGAAGAATCGGCGATGGATACGGATGAGTGTCGGTCGGCCCCTTCTCCGTGACCTGACTGCGCGCATGCCGGGAATGCCAGCGAGGCGTCAGTTCTGGCAACGCCGACGGAAGATCGACCCACCTGCGGACTCGAAAGCAGTACGTGAGACTCTTGAGCGATTCCACCGGTTGTTCCCGGATCTCGCCGGAGTCGGAATCGAGTTGGCCTGGGCCGGGAACATAGATTCGACGCCCGATCAGGCTCCCATTATTGGGCCGGTCGGCCGCGGCCCAACCGGCCTCTTCATCGCCACTGGCTTCTCCGGCCACGGCTTTGCTCTGGGGCCTGCTGCAGGGCGGCTCGGGGCCGACCTCGTTCTCGGCGACAATCCCCTTGTGAATCCTCATCCATTCCGTTACGCGCGTTTCGCTGAAGGTGATGTCCCAATCGTCGACGCCCACCGTCGCTGATCCGGGTTTCCCGCATATTTCCGGTCTAGCAGGATTCGAGCTGACACCAATTCCTGCGTGAACTCAATCGAAAGGTGGCAGTTTAATGCCCAGTACAACCCGTAGGTAGTTGACGTTGTGGGCCAGATAGTCGTCGACGGCGAGGTCGAGATTCCCGCCGATCGCGTCGAAACCATCGTCACCCTTTCGTGGGCCATCCACGTCCAGCATGACCCAGCCTTTGAAGTGCTGGTCTCGCAAAAGCTTCATCACGGCCGGGAAGTCGACACCACCACCACCGAGGTTGTGATACACGCTGGCTTCGGCGTGATGTTCACGCGTGGGGGTTGTCGTGTTCCCGCGATACTTCGCGTACGTGTCCTTCAAGTGCACCTCGGCGATGCGAGGCATGTAATCGGTCATGATCTGGACCGCGTCCCCGCCGCCCAGGGTCAGATGCCCGGTGTCAGGTGTGAACCACACGTAGTCTGGGTCTGTCATGTCAAGCATGGCTCGAACCTCGTGCTCGCGCTCCACCGGACCCCAGATGTGCGGATGTGGCGCAAGGCGAATTCCCATCTCTATGGTCTGGCGACCGATCTCGTTGAGCGTATCGGCAACCCTCTTTAGCTGGTCTTCCGACGTGCCCTCGGCCGGTCGGGCACCCATGTTGACCTTCCAGACATCACAGCCGAACGGTTGAAGGAAGTCACGGGCAAAGGCGACATGATCGGTGATCGTCTTCGGTGTTTCTTCCGAGTCCGTAAAGTTTGTCGACTGTCCCTTCGCTCCGTTTGAAACATCGATCAACGTCACTCCCGACTCGTCAAACTTCTCCTTCAAGGCCAGCGGATCGGAACGATGATCTTCGATCTGCTTCGAATATGGCTCGATGCCTTGCAAACCGAGTGCTGCAATCCGCTTGATCGCCCACTCGATCGGGTGTCGGGCGTCCCACAGTGAACTGGTAGAGCCGTACAGAATGTGCGGATTTTCGGGATCAAGTGGGCGATGAGATGCGCTTGTCATGAGAAGTTGCCCCCGGGCTGTGATGCGTTGGAGATGATGGAGGATAGCTCTGTTGGCAGTCGGCGGCCAGAGGAGATGCCGGTGTAGGGCCATGTGAGACGCGATTCCACGACCTGTGGATTACGTGGCGGCGTTTGCTTCCGAAGGACAGGCTGGATATATTCGTCACGCCCAGTAGTCCATCGAGAGGCGGCGGAGACGTTCCCGAGCCTCTTCCGAGACGATATTCCGCCGAAACGCGAGGAGCAGACATGACAACGCACGATCACAACGGCCACGAGCACGACCACAACGGCCAAGATCACAGTGGCGCTTCCCTCGCCGTAAACGAGATGGCGACGGCCTGCGTCAAGTTCGTCGATAGCCTTTCGGCGGACCAAAAAACGAAAACGATCTATCACTTCAACGATGGCGAACGTATCTTCTGGTACTACCCACCGATGAACCGTCACGGCCTGCCGCTACGCGACATGGATGAAAACCAGCGCACTCTGGCATACGCCCTCATGGCGTCAGGGCTCAGCGAGACCGCAAACACGAGAGCGCATCAGATTATCCAGCATGAATTGATCCTCGGATCGATGGAGAAAACTGCGGGAATCAGGTCGTTCGTCCGCGACCCTGATCTCTACTACTGGACCGTTTTTGGCGACCCACTTGGAAGCGACCCGTGGGGATGGCGTATCGAGGGCCATCACATCTCGATCCATATGCATATCTATGGCGATGATGTCATTTCGACGACTCCGTTTTTCTTCGGATCCAACCCTGCAGTTGTGCCGGATGGCCTCCCAAATGCTGGGCGCAGCATTCTTGGTAACCGAGAAGCCCTGGCGCTGGAACTTGCTAACACCCTTGATTCCAACCAGCGTTCGAAAGCCGTAATCGCCGAAGATGCCCCTTGGGACATACTCTCGTATAACGCCTCTAAAGTGGTGATCCCCAAGGAGCAAGGCCTTCGCGGCGGACAAATGAATGGCACCCAGAAAGAGATGCTTACCTCCCTTATCACTGAGTACACGAGTCAGGTGCGAGACGACATCGCCGACAAAGGAGTCGGAAAGGTTCTCAATCAGATTCGCGAAGACGGCGTAGAAAACTTCCACTTCGCCTGGTCAGGCGGCATGGAAAACCGTAAGAACCACTACTACCGAATCCACAGCGGTGATTTCGTCATCGAATACGACAACCGCCAGAACGACGCCAACCACATTCACTCAGTTCTTCGTGACGTAGAAAACGACTTCGGCCTTGACGTCCTTAGAGAGCATCTCCTGCTTTTCCATGTGATCTAAACCATCAGACAATCACAATGGATAGTGGCGCCCCTACCGGGGGCAATCATTGATAGCGTGATCGGGGATTGGTTCTTTTCGATTGTTGAAGCCGTCGATCACGTTGCCGGCGCAGCAGTGACATGTGTCTATGGCTTGCCCCACACCTAAGTCGTAGTACTCCGCGGGTGATACGAGGCGTGTTTAGTGGCACCGGTGGGACTTGAATAATTGGCTCGCGAGCTGCGGATTAAAAGGTATAACCACTGGAGTCGCCAGGGGCCCGAGAGACTTCGATGAAGTTCAAGTTAAACACCGGTTGTTACGCCCGAAGAATCTCTCGCTGCGCCAGAATGCGCTCGGTGAGTGTCCGCATCCCCATCTCCTGAGTGATGGCCAGCGTGGCCCCAGATTAATGGGCCGGTTCTTTAAACCGCGTTGACCACCGCCGTATGCGGTGCTAGCTTCCCCGGAATGCCACCCACCGAGCACCGCCCCATAACCCCCCGCGCCGGTGCCTTCGCTGTATTTGTCTCGGCGCTGTGGTCCGGCAACCCCATCGCCATCAAGGCTGGGCTTGAGCATGCTCCGCCCCTTCGACTGGGCTGGTACCGATTCGTCGCGGGGGCCGTCGTTATCATTGTGTGGGCGCTGTACACCCGTGCTGACCTGCGGGTGCGTCGAAGCGAGCTACCGGTTCTCATCACCCTCGGCGTCCTGTTTTCGATTCAACTCGTGTTCATGAACCTGGGGTTGAAGTACACGACTGCCGGTCACGGCTCCGTCCTCTCCGTTACCCATCCCATTTGGGTGGCACTGCTCGCACACTTTTTCATACCCGGCGACCGACTGGCTCCATCACGGATATTCGGCATACTCGTGGCCTACACCGGTGTAGTGGTGATTTCTCTTGATGGTCTTGGTGGGGATGCGTCCGGCGAGGTGCTATTCGGCGACATTCTTTCAATTATCGCAGGGTTCTTGCTGGGCGCTCGACAAATATTTAACGCCCGACAGGCAGGCAAGATTGATCCGAACAAGCTCCTGCTTGCCCAAGCCGTGTTCGGCACGCTGGTGTTCATTCCTGCCGGGCTGATCTTCGAGGGCGAGGCGTGGATTATGAACAAAGAGTTGGCCATCTCCATCTTCTATCAGGGCGCGGTCATAGCCGGGTTTGGTTTCACGGCCAACCTTTGGCTCATCCAACGATATTTGCCATCTCAAGTAGGCATGCTGTACCTGAGTCAGCCGATCTTCGGGATCATCCTGGCGTGGCTGATCCTGGACGAACCGCTTACGGAGATGTTGTGGATTGGGGCCATTTTTGTTGCTCTCGGGGCAGGGCTTGCCCAGAGGCGAAAACGAATTGCATCAGCTGTTCCTGCGGAACCCACCGGAGCTTCTACTGGGGATTAAATTACTGTATCCAGATACCGAGGCTTATTCCGTCTGAACCCGGGAATAGAGTTGGGTGGGCCCTGTCGGATTCGAACCGACGACCTGCGGATTAAAAGTCCTGCGAGAGCGCTTGCTGCTATTCCACGTGATCTAAGCCGGCGAGTCAGATACGGATAAGAAAAGAACGGCCCGGGTAACGGATCCCGGGCCGTTCTCGCGTTCAGACTGTGATTCCGTGTACTAGGTCCGCCCGTGTCTCGACCGAACCGATGGCTGTCTCGCGTTGCCGTGGATAGCCGGAGCATTCTGTCCTATTCTTGATCATCAGGCCGGGCCCGGAACCGGACGTGCCTGAGCGAAGCCCGCCGTTTATCAGACGCTAAGGAGAGATTGATGCCGCTGTACATGGCCGAGCTAATGCACGGCCCCGAGACCTGCGTAGCGGCCAATCCAGACAGGGAACGGGCCGGACTGCTCGCAGACCTGCCGGAGATTTCCAGGGCGAATGGGGTGAATTTCGTCGGCGGCTGGGCGTTCCCGGTCGGACACCGGCAATGGTACGTATTCGAAGCCGAGGACGCACACGCCGTATCCAAGGTGCTCTTCGCCGCCAAAACACACCACTGGAACGGGATAGACATCCACCCCGTTACCGACTTCGAGAGCTTCAAGTCAACCGTGTTGTCGCCGGCAACGTGACCGGCATGGTGATGGTCGCGGCGTTTTCACAATCGCCGTTGATGGTTTCGTCGGGCAACACAAACTGAACGGCCCTACGGTCCTTTGGTCCCGAATACGAGTTCTCCCAGGAACGCCTCTTCGCCGGAATCGATTCGATCGATCTGGCCGCAGCCGACGTTGGGCTGCGCGGCCCCATCGATCTCCGGGTCGACGTAACGTAGGAACCATTCTTCGAGCTGTGATCTGAGTTGCGCTATGTCGATGGACCGTGATGGGTCGTCAACCATGTTGGCTTTTTCGTTTGGATCATCTTCCAGGTCGTAAAACTCGTTCGGCCCATCCGGGTACCGATGGACGTACTTCAGTCGACCGGTCCTGATCATTCGTGTCGGACCGTACTCGTCGTAAACGACTACCGGACGATTTGCTTGCGCGGGAGCGCCGGCCAATTCCGCGGCAAAGCTGGATCCCGGCAAGTTGAGGCCAGTTACGTCCTGCAGCCCGAGCCACTCGAGAATAGTCGGGCGGAAGTCGTACTGGCTGAGCATTTCGCCGCGCACCTGTCCCGCCGGGACTCGTCCCGGCTGTGAGGCCAGCGAAGGGACCTTGACGGCCGTGTCGAACATATTCTGTGGATAGGTGGCATTGCCCTTGCCCCAGATGCCGTGGTGCCCCATGTTCATGCCGTTGTCGCTCGTGAACACGACCAGGGTGCTTTCCAGGAGGTTGCGAGCCTCGAGCCAGTCGAGCAGGCGGCCGACCTGCGCGTCCATGGCGGTGATGGAGGCGAAATAACCGCTCAGCGCCTCCCTGCGCAGCTCCGGCGTGTACCCGACCATCTGTCGCAACGCGACCTGGTTCGGGTGAATGGGTTCGTCCGGGATCGAGGCGAAGTCGCAGTTGTTGAAATACTGATCGAACAGGCTTTGCGGATGCTGACCCTCTTCCCAGGGCGAGTGCGGCGCTGTGTAGTGCACGTTGAGCGAAAATGGCTGATCGGACGCTGACTGATCCTCCAGGAACCCGATGGCGTGATCCGTTATGACGTCAGTGACATATCCGTTCGGGTAATACAGCGAGCCGTCCGTAAACATCGGCGCATCGTTGTAGTCGCCACCGCCGGCGCCATGTACGTTCCAGAAATCGAATCCGAGCTGAGGTGCCGCGGAATCGCCGAGATGCCACTTGCCACTGAGCCCGCATTCGTAGCCGTTCGCCGCCAGCACCTGTACGTACGACGATGCGCCCTTCATGAACTGGACGGATCGACCATCCCGAGGCAGTTGGTCCGAGTTGCCTTTTTCGAGGAAGTCCTGAACACCGTGCTGTGAGGGAATCTGGCCCGTGAGTATCGAAGCGCGTGCCGGAGAACAGACGGGTGAAGCGCAGAAGAAGTTTTCGAACCTGGCGCCGCTCGCGGCCAATCGGTCCAGGTTCGGGGTTTGGAGCTCCGGTGTTCTGGCGCATCCCATCGCCCACGGTCCCTGGTCGTCGGTCAGGATGAACAGAATGTTTGGCCGGTCGGGGTCACGAGAAGGCATGGATTTTTCACCCGGGAATTGGCGTCGAGCAAGGTTCGCGATGTGGACGCGCGCGTACTATGACCGAATCCCTGAGCCCGGGCAAGATCACGCCGTGCGGCCCGTGTACTACGTTTGACGTTTAATCTATCTTCCCACCTTTATAGAGTGAATCTACGAT
>JAAZYK010000003.1 GCA_014239685.1 Dehalococcoidia bacterium
TGGTCCTGGGACGATGGAGAGTACCTCTTTACCGTTGAGATCCCGGGATATCAGACAGTAATCGAGGGTGGTCCGGGAAGACCAGTCAATCTCTTCGATGGCACGCTTGATTTTTATATGGAGCCAACGAGACGCCTCGACATGCTTGTGGTTAGCGCGTCCTCGGAAGGCAAACCTGTACCAGGCTTTAATCCATCTCTGGGGATTCCTGTCAACGGACAAGATCTACGTGCCGTAATAACACTCTCACCACTTGGCCTTGAGCTTGCCACTGGTTCTTCATACAGCACATCATTTAACGTTTCGCCAGGCCCAACATCGACAGTGGTCAATGCTCCTGGGCACTATCCGTACTCTCAGTCATTACTTGTTACGAATGCCAGTAAATCGGAAAACCCTGATGACCGTTTCACGCTCCAGATTGAGAAGATTCCAGCCCCCCTTATTGAAACCGAGTCGTTACAGATAACCCAGACCACAGACGGACGACCTCTTAAGGGTTACGTTCTGCGTGGAGTCTCGTCGTCGGCCACAGAAGCGTTCTGGGAGATACGCGTCGACAGAAACGGATTAAGGCCACTGCGTGCCGATTTCGATGATCCGATAGATTCGGTAAACCTGGTAATACATGTGACCGAATCCTGTCCAGGAATCGGATCAACTGACGACAACCAGATCACATTCCAACTCCGTGGTGTGCTTCTATCTGGAAGCGCTAGCGGCGCTGGTACGTGGGGCGGAACCTTTGATACCGCTTATTTACCCTGCGGCGTCCTCGGATGGACGATCGAAGCTCACACGTCCCGCTCCACCGCGTCGTTAGGATTTGATTGGCCGTTGTGGCCCTCAGACCAGCGATACCCTCTGTCCCTGATCACAAGCCTTGTCGGTGACACAGCAGAACCTGTTATCGACCCGGTTTCCGGTCCCATAGGGTCGGCCCAGGTTTTCAAATCCGAGACTCGCTCCTTGCGTCTTACCCATGAAGGGAATTATCTGGTCTACGAGATGCCAGGTATCGTGATCTCCTCTGATTTTGGTCCGCCCACCTCCGGTAGATTGTTGGACGGATTCGCTGGAGCCAGAAATCAGGTTGGCTCTATCGAGGCCGGTCCCTACACTGCGACGTTGGACGGGGAAACAGGATTGCTCAGTCTCCACCAACCCACTTCTAAAGAATCATCCTCCTTGTCCATCAACGCAACAGGCCTGTACAGCCTGAACAGCGCCAGGTTCCCGATGCAGACGATCGCAGACGATTGGACCGAATCGATCAGCGCAATACATACCGAGTCTCGCGTCGGATCTCTCGAGCTCGGATACGTACCTGATCCGGTGAGATCCTCTCTGAGCCGTTTTGCATCATCCCGCATAGATGGAACGGTCAGCGAAAGCGTTACAGCAGACGCGATGTGGAGGCTTGCATCGCCTCCTGACCCAGGCGATGCGACTCCAATAATCGGAAAACGTAACGTTGTTCCCGGCACCAACTTTGAAATCGTTTCAATCTCAGAGTTTGAATTCTCCACCTCGGTGGTAAGCCATTTGAGTGTCAGCGGACTACTTGATGCCCGGTCAGTTGCGACATTCGCTGACGGCAATCGAAGTGGATTGATCAATGAAGTGAATACAGTAGCCGACGGCAATAGCAAAACTTCGCTCGGACTGTGGAGCGCCTGGAATTCAAGTTTGGATTCCAACGGGTTCGTATATTTTGATAAAGATGCGGGAAATGAAAGCGTCTCCAGACCATCCGCTATCCTCCGCGAAACCGTATGGAGCACGTTTCCGACAACATCTATAACGGCGGCCAGCGATGGGAATGTTGCGGGTACTACATGGGACGGCGGTCTCTTAAGACCATCGATCGCCGCAGGCAAAAGTAGTGACGGGGCGCTATTAGTCGCAACCCTGTTCGCGGCAGACGGCGATGACAGGCCTATCGGCACCGGTATCACAATACTTCAGGCCGAAGATCCAGGTGAATGGTCTCGCCCTGATAGATTTACATCACAGGTCGGCGGCATGGTTACAGATACCGCCGTCACGTTCGACTCCGATGGCGAGGCGATGCTCGTATGGTCTGCGATTCCCGAGTTCGGGAACGATCCAACCGCGTTCATACACCGCACCACCGACGCCGAGCTGTTCTACAGTCGGCTTGACCCAGGAACCGGCATCTGGGGTCACCCAGAGCAGATCACAGACGACGACCGACCGGATTTCGCACCGGTGATTGCTTCCGATGGCCAAGGCCGGGTGGTGCTCTCATGGATCCGCGATATGGATGGAAACGTTCTGACGACTGACGATATCGTCGTGTTCGCCTCAGACCTAATCGCTGGAAACTGGACACCGCCTATGCCGGTCATGTCGGCCCCCGGCGCAGCCTCAGAACTTTCGTTATCCGTCACTTCTGGAACCGCGGTGATCGGCATAATCGCTGATTCTCCGGGTATTGGCCAATCAATTAGTTTGAGCTTCAACAGCATTGGACGTTGGAGCCCGATCAACGTCATCGCCGAAGGCCGTTCCGGTATTACGGAGGTCGCCGTGTTGATGGACCGGCCGGGATTGGCGACCGTAGCCTGGAACGAGTTACACGGCGATGGCAAATCAAAGATAGTTGTCGTGGAAGCCACTTCTGCCGGCATCCGGGGAGAAACTATCGCTGTCGAAAAGATTCCTGATTTTGTCGATCTAGCTCTCGTGCCGACCTCTGACTTTCGCCATCTGATATGGATAGCCGACGGGGGCGCATCAATGCACGGTGTTCGCCATATGTTTGACGGTTGGAATTCACCGACGTCGATCGAAATTACATCCGGCTTATCGCGCCGGTTGATCGCCGTGGAAGGCGGTGATGATAAAACGGTGTTTACCTTCCACGAAACGATTCAGGACGGCGTTCCGGGTCTGGCCTTCCTGCCCTTACAGGTGCATTAGCCGGACTCGTCCAAGTCTTCGATTGGCGTCGCTTCCCGGTCAGGCTAGAACATATCTCGAAACGAATCAGATAAACATCTCAGCCGAGACCGAGTATCCCAACACGGAGCAAAGCGCACTCACCAACAATTACGTTTGAGTTTCCAAGCGTCAGGTTGCACTCAAGTGCCATTCGGCAGCGCTTCGCGGTTTAGTTCAATTCAGACGTTGGCGCGAGAGACAAAGGCACGCGGGACTGACCATAACCCTCACCCGCCAGTTCGAATGGGACATCCGACCACTAATCGTTTAAAAATCAAACGGGTCGTTGTACCGGAGAAGCCGCCAAATATGGTGACCTAGCGCCAGCCCATTCGCCCCCACCGCGCCGGATACCAGGGACCATCGAATACCGTCGTGTGTGGGTACTCGGAGCTGACCGCCCGGTATATGGCCGTACTCCTTGACGATGGCAGCGACACCTTTATCGAATCCGTAGTCGTAACCGATCCAACCGCCGATAAATGCACCGATCGCGATTAATAGAAGAGCAACGATCCGGGTTTTCCACTCAGCTTCCAGTTTGAACCAGGCTATCGAGGTACCAAATGTAACTACCACCGCGATCGTGTTCACAACCGTGAAGGTCTGGAAGGTCAGGCCTGCGAGTGGAGGGAAAGAGACCGACCAGAATAGATAGCCGATAAAACCCAGCATCAATGCTGCGAGCAGCCCCATTATGGTGCGCCCAAACGTAGTGACCAGAGCCATGTCCCATGAAGCGATCATTTCAACTGTGCTCCAAACCTTCGAACACTCCGTAGGTGTAGGAAATCAAACCAAGTCACAGAGTTATAGCCATTCAATTCTAACAACGATTTCGTCTCAATTTGCTCACATTTACGACGGATCCCAAGTAGTGGTGTGTTTTCCCATAGTTGGTCACGGCACTACCATTTTCTTGAAATAAATTTGCTGAGGCCAAATTGAAGACAGTCCACGCTTGATCCCCTACTCTACCCCGTCCGCGAGCGCCTGCTGCCGGTCTGCGCTTACATGATCACCTAGCTGGTCATATACGACGGCCAATCTCTGGTGCGCACCCTTCGCCACTTGAGATCCGGGTGCCCGATTTGTAACCGTCTCGTAAGAACTCGCTGCGATTTCAAGCTGACCTAAATTCTCCAGAGCTACACCCCTGAACCACCACGCTCTCGGATTCGGAAACGCCTGTGTTTCCATCCTAATCGCCCGGTCTGCAAACTCTAGTCCCAGGATGTTATTTCCAACAGCCAGAAGGCCCTGGGCCGCGTCTGTCTGGATTGACGGATACGAAGGGCGTGCATCGGCGATGCTGATATACCTATCACGCGCTACGTTCACAAGATCTTCACGACCAAGCGCTACGAGTCTTGACTCTGCCTGCCCCATCCGTAACTGTGTGTCGAACGCCTTCCAATTACGTTCCTCGTAACGCCGAGCGGCTGCAAGCGCTTTCTCCCAACCAGAGATCGCCTGATCACGCATTCCCGCGATTTCGGCCTTATTGGCCGCCTCGCGGAACAGGTCGTTCACCTGAAGGTGGTAATCCTGCACGTCCGGATCAAGTTCCACGGCGCGCTGATATTTGACAAGCGCTTCGTCGGGTCTGCCCTCTTCACGCATTTCGAGCGCGTCTCGAGCTGTCGCACTCGCCTTCAACGATTGGAAATCCTTGTAGTACAACACCCCCACAGCCAGTACCGTTATTGCGAACGCAACGGCGACCAGAACCGATTGCGGAGGCGGTGAGGCGGCTTTACGCGGACCCTGTTGTAATTTGTCGTAGCCTTCAGAATTTTCTGGAAGCTGTCTTCGGGCTATCTCGACTACCGCTATCGTTAGCGCCATAAGTGCCCAGAACGGCACCAAATCTCCAACACGCGCCACACCAACCATCTGCTCGGTACCGCGCCCGATCAACATGGCCAGTAATCCGACTATCGCTATCGCGGACCACATACCGTGCTTTCCGGCGCGGTTGGCAATTCTCAGCAATCTGCCAGCCGCGTATACGGTCAGCAGCGCGGCTGAAATAAAGGTGACAAACCCAAACAGTCCCAGTTCCAGAAGAAGTTGAAGAGGGTAGTTGTGGGTATTCTGGGCGATCGTGCCGGTTGGTTCCATTTCCACGCCATGTGGGTAAGCGTAGAAAAACATGTCCGGTCCGTAACCCGTGAGTGACCTAGCCGCTATAAGTGTTCCGGATTCTTCAGGCGCCGAGATCCTGGAACGGGTTAGTTCCAACGCCGATTGCCAGATGGGGCCACGACCACCGATCGAGCCTGTCGTCGAATCGTCGAATACGGAACCGAAGTTTGCGATGTCTGAGAGGTCTCTCGTGGTGCCGCCATCTGATTCTGATGCAGGTACGAGCCCGATTACCAATGCTGCCAGTACGCCGAATCCTATCAGGCCCACCCCATAAACCAACAGCCGTCGATCCAGACACACAAATCCGATCGACACGAACGCGACGACGCTGACGGTAAACCCGATCCAAGTACCTCTAGCGCCTGTGAACCAGAGCGCTGCCAGTTGAGCTCCCAGCGCCAACCCGCCCACGATGAACCATCCATATTTACGGTCACGTTGTTCGCTTATTACCACGGTGGTGGTGATCATCGCCGTCATCAAAAGAAATGAGCCGAGATGGATCGAGTTCCCAAGTGACCCAATCACGCGATCCGCATTTTCACCCGGTGTCAATCCATCCCAGCCAAATCGCTGGGCGATTCCAAAAATGGCCGCCACGGTTCCGGCCACCACGAGTGCCAACATCAATCGGCGCACCTGATGCTCTGTACGCATCCGAACCGCTATGGCGATAAATACAACGAGCACCGACAGGAACGAATACAACTCGTACCCAAGGTCTGTGGCATCTCTTCCCCACAGGCTGACGGCCGGCACAGGTGATAACGCCGTTGATATGACAGCGCTCAGTCCAAGGCCGCCAACTGATACTACAGCCCATCGTTCAGGCCGCCTACCAACCCAACCCAGGGCACCAGACAGGCTCGGCCATAACGAAGATGGCCGGTACATGGCCCATTCCCATGCCCATACGGCAATGATCGCCAGCGCGACCAGATGGAGCACGGCGTATTTGGGATCGTTGTAAAAACTTAGCGAGTTGCGAGGACTGAATACCAGGGGAGTTAGTACAACCCCGGCCAACCATGTTCCCTCTATTACAAGATCCGTTATGCGGCGAGTTCCCGCCAGAGGTCCCCACAATCCCTGGGACCTCTGGGATCTCCGTGATCTCCGGTTTGAGCGAGGGCGATTTCGGTTCATTTGATGATCGGATGTCCAGAAAAGGAAACGAAGGTAAAGCTGGTATTCATTGCGCCATACGTCATTTCATAAACTCTCGGACCGCATTATAAGAAGACCTCATTCGTCTCCGGTGCAAGGACGCTTTACCCCTCTGAAATGTCGGATACGACCTCGTGCTCCCAATAGCTCGGAACTCCGCTTTATTCAAGTGTTCACCCAGCCGGTTCCACATCTTCACCTCGTGATATCAGGTAGTCCGACTATTGCCACATAGTTCAGTCGCGCAACCACCAGCGTTTGCCCGCCTGAAGTGATAGCAGGGCTTCACTATCGTTCAAACCCTAGACGCATCAGCTGGGTGGCCCGTGACCTCAGGTGTTGTGATCTGAAACAAAGGCCGCAGCCGTGACAGCTCTAAATGACAGTGAAACGGCGGTTATTATTCGCGTTCATCCGCCGTTTGAGACACAATATCTACAATTATCGGGGAGGCCACGCTCAGGGTATCTCGAGCATCTAGGATGTCCTGTTGCGCAACTGAGACGTTCTGAAATCCAACTGCGTCCAGGCTGTTTATGACCAGTCGCCCAGCCCTTGCAAGGTCATTCAACACGTTGGTCAGCGTTTCCTGGAGTTCTTCCTGTCCTTCGGGGATCGCGAGATCGTCAGCTCGGGCTGAATAACGTGCAAGTGCAGCCGATGTTTGCCGAATATCGTTGACCCATATCATGTTTTCCACGTTTGGAGAACTGAGCAACCGGATCACTCGTCCCAGGTCATTACTGACCTGTAATGCAATGCGGTTTACTTCCTGTTTGTAGAACGCCTCCGCGGATATTTCAGGAGTGGGCGTACCTTCCGGTTTTACTGTCGCCGTGGCGAATGCCAGCGGATCTGAAGCAAACTGTTGTATCGGTTCGGAATCGTTCGATATGGATATCCCCAGAAAGATAACGGCGATCCCAATCACAACCGAACTGATCCCGCCAACAAGCGCGTTTCCTTTGGGGCCTCTCATCACGGACCCAACGAACCCTAGCCACGCCAATCCCCCGAGCGCGGCCGCCGAGCCCAGGACAATCATCAGGGTTTCCAAATTCGCTCTTCTCTACTTTCGTGGAGGTATACCTTGCCGGGCCGTGTGCTCACATTCAGCACACTCATATTCGAAAGCCGAGAGCTATTATGAAGTCTTCGTCCCGGAGAGGGGCTGCGAAACGTGATCCGATATTGGGATAAAAGTATTACATCCCATTACGCGACAGGACTTTCTCACAATGCCGCGTAAATAAGTCGCCACGACTCAAGAGGTTGATGCGGCCGTGGCGACTTGTTCCAAAAGATATCTGCTGTACATGCTAAATTCGGGTGAGGAAACGGTCCGGGACAGAGATCACACGGCGGTTATGCATACCGGCTTTGCCCCGTTCACACAGTAGCCAAGTTTGTTCCAACGGGTTTCAAGCGGCTGCAGATTGCCGGAGTCGTCGGCGGCCCTGGCAATAATCGTGTAATGGCCTGTGTCCATAGGCGTCCAGTCCACGTGCCACTGCTGCCAGGAATACTTAAGCGAACTCTCATCTAGATGAGCATCCTGCCACGTTTCGCCGCTATCCAAACTCACGTCTACGCGACGTATAGGACCATCCCCTGACCACGCCATACCGCTGATCGCGACGGGACGTCCGATCGGAAGTGAGGTGCCGTGCTCCGGCCAGTTCACGAACGATTTGACCTCCATGCGCGATATCTGTTGATCAATCCCGGCTGCATCTTCCATCACGTAACGCTCGGTCTGAAAGAAGCCCACAAAAGGTTTCTCAAGAACGCGTATCCGGGTTAGCCATTTCACCGACGCCATCCCATACCACCGCGGCACGATCAGGCGCACTGGAAATCCGTGGTCCTGCGGCAACGTCTCTCCACTCATCTCGTACACGAGCATGGTGTCAGGATGCAGTGCCACCTGGAGGGGGAGGCTTCGTTGGTATGGGACTACGTCCCGTCCGGGCACCGGCTCGCCACGATCATCACCTTCAAATAGCACTTCGACAGCATCTGGGCTGATACCTGCTTGTTGCAAAAACGGTTTGAGTGGAGCGCCCGCCCAAATAGCGTTCGACATCGCGCCCTCGTCAAACGGGTTCCCAGGAATGCCGGGACCAAGATCTGATCTGTTATTGCCGGCACATTCCAACATCGCCGGCAAAGTTTTCTTTGGCAACCGGAGTAGGTCTGAGTATGAGATTTCGACGGGGTTCGAGACCGCACCGTCTATAGAGAGGGACCACTTCGCAGAGTCTATTTCCGGCACCTCGTAATGGTTTCGGACGTAGAAGAGTGGAGTGGGAGTCAACCAGCTGCGTAACGCCGCCGAGGGGGTTTCTCCGACGACGGGCTGAGTGTCTATTGGAACAAGTTCTGCGGTGCCTGGCCGGGTACAGGCAGGGTCCTCAGCGACCTTCAAAGATCCGGCGTCGGTACAAGTACAGAGCGGCATTACGGTCTCCTTATATACGGCGAAACTATGTTTTTCAGAAGTCTACCTGTTATACGACATCCTGCCAGAGATCACACGCAAATGTTGAATTAACAAGCTGGGAAACCGATGGCATGGTTTGGACCGGAGGTTGCATTTATTCCCCTTCCCCCGGTTTAGCGGCCCGGGGATTCGCTTGAAAACCGAAACCCGTCAAGCGCGTTGTCGCAGCAAATCGGTCTTTCGAGAGCCTGATGACGTATACGTTACGCCGGTCTTACCCCACGCCCATACGGTGTGGTAGCGTCATCTACTAGAGCGAAGGACTACGACAGGTCCAGGTCTAATCCCAATTCTGTCGCAGCGGTGCCGAACCACTCAATCACCTCGCGGTGGTACGGGATGCCCTCGTTTTTGCGTTTGTTCGTTTCCTCAAATTCAGACAACCCCGGGTAAAACACCCGTTCCTGTTCCGGAGCTGGTTTCGTGTTCGCCAGGCCCTCAAGGAAGTCGTCCATGTCGTCCTTGAACTTTTCGGTGTCCATGAACGCGTCGATCTTCCACGCCTGGAAGTAGTGCGCCGTTTTTTGTTGAATGAATCCCGGTCCCGCACCCGAAAGTTGGCCCGTCATCACATCGACCACGGCAGCAAATGCGTATCCCTTGTGCGATCCGTTCGTGCGCGTCCCGCCAAACGGCAGCATAAAGTATTCGTCCGGGATGCCGTCCGTCTCTTTATCTATCACGGCCCCGTCCGAGCCTGCGACCCAGTTCGGTATCAGGCCCGCTCCAACCCGGCGCGCCAGTCTAATTTTGTTGCCGGCGACCTGCGTCGTAGCGACGTCAAATAGGAACGGCGGCATGTTTCGTGCCGGAACCGCATACGCGATCGGATTCGTACCGAATCTCGGCTCTGCGCCGAAGGTAGGTACCGCCTGAACACCGCCGCTGCCCGTCATAGCCATGCCGATCATGTCTTGCTCGGCCGCCATAGCAGCATGGTAGCCGGCTCCAGCCAGATGTCCGGTGTTCGTCACCGAGACAGCGCCCTGTCCATGCTTCTCCGCCTTATCCATCGCCAGTTGCATTGCCATAGGACCGATATGGGCCCCCAGTCCCCTGTCGCCGTCCCACGTCGCCGTCGTGCTCGACTCACGGAGTGTCTTGATATTCGGAGTTGGGTTCAACGCACCACTGCCGTACCCCGCCACGTATGACCTGAGCATGTTCGACACGCCGTGCGTCTCTACCCCGCGCAGATCGTTCATTATCAGCACATCGGTCGAAACCCGGGCCCCTTCCTCATCAAGACCCATCTTGAGAAAGATAGCGTTCGTCGCCGCCCTTATCTTCTCCTCGGTGACGTAAACACGGTCTTCGGTCGGAACCTTGAAGCGTTCGAGCATTGTTATCCCCGGTCCATGACTGTCATTTGGTTCCCATTGAATTCAGGGTACGCAGTCCAAATCTTATCGTTTTACACCCCACCTGTGGACCCCGACACCCCGTCCCTACGACCCATGGGAGCCACAATCGCCAACACGGTTCCCACGGCGGCAACTATGGCGACGAATATGACTACCGCATCGAAATTCCAGTGGGTGTTCAAAACCCCGGCCAGAATAGGTGCCACAGCCCCGACTAGCGACCCGCCGGCAAATAGCACCGCAATGGACGTGCCTTCAGATCCGCGTTCTGTCGAATCCATCGCGGCCGCCACTATCACGGGCATAATCGAGAACAGGAATACGCCGAGCACCACCATGGTGACCGTCAATCCCCATCCGTCTTCCGCCACCAGGAACAACAGGACCAGCGCCGTGATGGCAGCCATGGAAAAAGCGATCACCGGTTTCCGGCCGAACCTGTCAGATAAAAGACCCAAAATCGGGGTCGAGACTATTCCCGCAAGCGTAAGTAACGAGACGTGTATGCCGATCGTCAGATTGCTGTAATTGAGAACGTCCGCCATGTAGAGAACAAGAAACAGTTGGATCGAATTATGCGCCGCTCCCCTGAGCGCATGCATCAACGCCATCGCCAGCACGGCCGGATTTCCTATTAAACGTGCCGTCGCGCCCGCGTACGACCGTAGCGAAACGGATTTCCCGCCGGGAGCCGCTTTGCCTTTGAATCTACTCACGATTACAAGGACAGTCAGAATCGCCGGTATTACCAGAAGAAACGCGACGGTGCGCCACCCCAGTCCGACCCATTCGACCCCCAGGTAACTGATGCCGCCCAACAACAACCCGATCGTCGCCGGAGCCGTGGTATTCCCAACCTGTGCTCCGGTGGAATGCGCAGCCATTGCGAATCCACGACGCTCCGGATATCTGATAGCAAGTTCTGAAAACGCCGGTGCGTGCCACAGCGAAGTTCCGGTTCCGAGGATCATCAACGCTAATACGGTCAGCCAGTACCAGGAGGACACGCCGATCAGCAAGTAGCCAACCGCTACGAAAGACATACTGATAGCCAGCAACATCGGGACACGATGTCGGTACATGTCCGTCAGGATGCCGGCGGGCACGTTGGCTAGTCCCATTGACGCGTCACGCGCCGCAAACATTCCTCCGATTGCCACATCGGACAACGCCAGGGTTGCCTTTATTTCAGGCACCAGAATCAGGATTGCACCCTGGCCAAAGTGTTTTATGCCATGCCCGGCGGAGATCCCGTACATAAGACGGGAACTCTCATTCCGAGGTACTTCTTCGGACGCGTCAACAGATTTTTGCGTCGTATCAGTTGTATCAACGGTCGCCACAATTCCCCGATTCAAGCTTGTCTGTGGAAGCCACCATAATTGACTGGATTATTACGCACCACGTTTGAAATGCGGCATGACTTCGCTCGAGAACTGTTCAAGTTGGTCAAGAATTACAGCCTGAGGGGTGCCTATCACGCTGCCCGCGTTCACGCTCTCCAACCCCGGGTAAAGCTCCTGAATCGCCATCAGTTTTTCAACGATCAGGTCCGGTGGGCCGCATAACCATTGCCCGGCCTCAACGGCATCCTCGATTGTGGGCAGCCCGGCAGTAGGCGCTCGTTGCGGATCACTTAAGGCAGCAATCCCGTCGTCGTCCAACCCGCGCACCATCTTCAGCGGACCGAACATTTTCATGTTCTCCTGAAAGAAATAACTCGCTTCTTCCATCGCCTTCTTCTCCGTCTCTGCGATATGAACCGAGACGCCTAGGATCATGTCTGTCCCAAGTTCTGTTTCCCGGCCACTACGAGCCAGAGCATCACGCCACGCCTGCACAACTGGGCTCGGCGCGCCACCTGCTGCAGCGCCTCCCCCGACAACTCCTTTGACCCCGTGCTTGACCATGAAATCGAGGGAGCGTGGAGACCCGCTCACGATCGGCTGGTAACACTCGACCGGACGGGTCAACGGTCGTGGAACGAGCGTTATGTCCTCCAGCTCGTAGCCCCGGTACTCCACCTCTTTTGGGAGGTCGTAGTGCTTGCCGTGGTGTGAAAAAGACGATTCGTTGAACGCCTTAAAAATAATGTCCACTTGCTCTTCAAACAGTTCACGGTTCGCGTCATTATCGAGAAGCGGCGCACCGAAAGATTCAACCTCTCGTGTGTGATAGCCGCGACCAATTCCAAAGATCACCCGGCCGCCGGTCAACACGTCGGCCATCGCGTAGTCCTCGGCAAGCCGTATCGGGTGCCACATCGTTGTGACATTGAAGCCGCATCCAAAACGAATATTTTCGGTTCTGCCGGCCAAGTGCGTCGCCAACATCAGGGTGTTCGGGATGCACTCGTATCCTTCCCGTTGAAAGTGATGCTCGGCGAGCCAGAAAGTGTCGTATCCGGTCCGGTCCATCACCTGCGCAATAGCGTCCGCTTTATCAAACGCCTTGATCAGTTCTTCGTTTGGCAATAAACGGTCGTTCGCCGCGGTTCCACTGAACCCGATGTTCTCGAAATCGACGTGCCCCGCATAAAGCGTCCCGAATTTCTTGATCATGTTTTGGAGCTCTCCTCAAAGGTGCAGATTGGCAAATCAATAACCCGCAACAGGTCGGGGCCGCTGGCGCTCGGCGATATTAACCTCGTGAAGCCACATCTGCGACGCCCAAAAGCTCGGTTCACGGTTCTTACCGATTTCGATCGTCACGGTGAAGATAGGCATCCGTAGCATGACGACGCGTGCAAAACCATAACTTTTTATTGTGTCGACTTTCTTGGAAATTAATGCCCAGTTGGGCCTAGACTCGTGCCGTCCCCGGCGCAGGTCAACACCTAACCTGCTGAAGCCAACGGTTTGGAGTAAATCAAATTGAAGATCTTGATCACCGGAATCGGCGGAACCATAGGCAGTGTCATCGCAGATGCACTGAGCGTCCAGCACGAAGTTACGGGCATCGACATCCGGCCGTTGGAACGAGATAACACAGTCGTTGCAGATCTCACGGATATCGACGCCATAACTCCCTTATTTCAGGGCGTCGACGCGGTCATCCATCTGGCCGCCGAACGCCGACATACGCCTGACATTGGTTGGGATCTGTTACTCCCGACAAACGTAGTCGCCACCGCGAACGTATACGACGCCGCACACGCCGCCGGTGTGCGGCGTTTCGTTTTCGCCAGCTCAATGCACGTCGTTGGAAACTACGAAAACGACGAGCCGTGGGCATCGATCGCCGCCGGGCAATACGACGGACTTGATCCCGCAACTGTGCCCCTGGTCACCGCAGATATGCCGGTACGCCCGGACGGTCGTTACGCGGCGACCAAGGCGCTCGGAGAATCGCTTGGGCGCTACTATGCCGACTGCGAGGGCATGGAGGTTGTCTGCGTACGGTTGGGCACTATCGCCGACAGTGACGCCATCGGTGACGACCCTCGTGGCTATGTAACGTGGTTCAGTCATGCGGATCTCGCCGGATTTTTCTCGGCCTGTGTAGAAGCGCCTGGAATCAAGTACGAAATCGTATACGGCGCATCTGCGAACACCTGGAAGATCTACGACACGGCTTCAGGTTGGAATGCGCTCGGCTTCACCCCGTCCGACAATGCCGAGAATCACAGGTCTAGAAGCTGAGTCTCCCAGCAGCGCTACTCGAGTATGACAAAGGTCCGAAACGTCTCAACGATCGATTCCTCGATCTCCTCATAACGCGCCGAAAAAGCGCCGAAAGTTGCGCCAAAACCCAGATCATCACCAAGAAAGAAAGAAAGATGCGACCATTGGATGGCCCCATCTGATTCGGAGAATCGAAGAATCCTCGCATCCAGCCCTGAATCCGTGGTGAACACCTCGTTTGAGACCACATCGTAGGCATCATCCTTCTCAAGATCGATCTCGAATCGCCTCGCGTACGTCTCAACATCGGGAACTTTACCCGCGAGCTCTCCAACGTATACCGTCTCAACGTCCAGGTATTCCTCGGTGATGACCAGTACTTCCCCACCTGATCCATTAAACCTGTCCCCAATCAGTTCCGTTCGGGTCGACTGGCTCATATCACCCGGAATATCCATCGAGAACGGGTTGATCGTACTTAGATAGGTTTGGGTCTCGGCGACACCGTCTTTTTCGATATCGGGCGGGACGTGAATCACGATCGGCCGACCGTACTCCAGGTAATGAGCCTCAACGGTCTGTGGCAACAACCGCTCCGAGATCGCCAGAAGTCCTCCGAAGTTGGACCCCGGAGCGCTTCCGGTAAGCAGAATTTTCCGGACGAGATTGTCATCGACCCTTGCGAACACCTCTACGGCCTCGGCGGCATCCACACCAGGAACCGTCCCCGTCACGTGAAATACCTGTTCCCCGTCCAGTTCCATGATCGAAATGGTCGCCGTCGATGCCTCAATCTGACCCACCACATCCGCATCGATCGTTAGCCAGGGAGCAGCATGCCCCGTATCACTGACCGTCCACTCCCCGCTATTCGGATCCCGGCGATATCGAGTTCCGTCCACAACCCTATTTTCGGCACTGGTAGATCCGGATATCGAACCAGTGGTGGCCGAACTGTTCGTGACTACGATGTTTCTCCCAGGTCCAGATCTGGCGGCGGAAATGTTTGTGACCAGCGACTGCTCACCATCGTCGGTCACATCCTTAACCATCAGTTGCGCCTCGACCCGCCAGCTACCAGATCCGTTCATGGCTGAAACAATCGTGGGTAGCACTACCTTGGGGTCGGTGGACGTTGATACACGGGTCGCGTCTTGTTGGGTGTAATCAAACGTCGCGGTATCTGGAGTATCGGATTCCCCTCCACCACCACAGGCAGCCAGGATTAATACAAGGCCTACGGCTGCAACCATTAGCAAATGACTTTTCAAACGTTTGGCATACTTATGACTTGGTGCCTGTTGCGTACCATGCGAATCCAGATGCCGTGTATTTCTATGCCACGATCGACGTTTCTGGGTAGCTGATTAAGCGTTCAGCGGCGAATTGGGAATTAACTCACCGGTATGAGATCGATCTCCGGCACCTCGGAGATGATCCCGCGCTCCGCGGCCATCCCAAACAACTGTTCGAGCGCCCGTCGCCCTTCGTCGCCCATGTCCACGGTGTCCTGATTGACGTACATACGTACAAACTTTCGGGCGTCTTCCTTTTCGATGCCACGCCCATACTGCAGCGCGTAGTCCAGAGCGTCGTCCTCGTTGTCGCGCGCGTACACAATCGCATCGTGCAAAGCTTTCGCGACCGCTAGTTGTTCCTCCCCGTCCATCCGGCGATGCACGCAGTCCAAACCTAGCGGTATTGGCAGGTTTGTTGCAGAAAACCATTCTTCGCCGAGATCCATCACCTTGTGATAGCCCTGCTGTTCGTAAAGGATTTGACCTTCGTGCAACAAGATTCCGGCATCGACCGATCCATCGTCCACCGCAGGCCCGACCGCATCGAAGTCCAAAAAGACCGGTGTGAACGGAATGTCCACGAAGATCTGGAGCAGAAGGTACGAGGTCGTGAACTCACCGGGCACACCGATTTTCTTTCCTTCGAGATCCGCGTATGACATTTCTGATTTAGACACGATCACCGGACCGTAATTCCGGCCAATTGATGATCCGCACGCCATAATCCGATACTTGTCGGAGATTTGAGGATACTGAGCAGCGGAGATAGCGGTTACGTCCAGGTCGCCCGTCATGGCGCGGTTGTTCAACGATTCGATGTCTTCCATAACATGCTGTATTTCTCGCCCAGGAATCGTGATGTGTTCGTGGGCAAGCGCATAAAACATGAACGCGTCGTCTGCGTCCGGGCTGTGGCCGATAGAAAGGGGCCTTCGGTCTGTCATTAGAATGTGGTCCTCGATGTTAGTTGTGTGATGAACACCCGCAGGGCAACGTCTACCTGCATGTGAGGTGTTGTGTATTGGATAAAGGAGCCCACGGCTGTTAGCCGGAAACCATGGTTAACGGCACCTTGCTCGACTCGTCCGACGAGTGATCGTCAAATACCTCAAGGACGTCGTACTCAGTGGTACGTTGAGCGGGCACAAACCCGGCGTCAAAGATCACGTTCTTGACCTCGTTCACCGTGGTCCGATTGTAGAATCCGGCAGCCTGCATCACGTTCTCGTCAAAAAGGGTGCCGCCGAAGTCGTCCGCCCCGAAGTGCAACGCCACCTGGCCGGTCTTACGACCCTCCGAGAACCAGGACGCCTGAATGTGCTTAACATTGTCCAAGAAGATCCGGGACAGGGCTATTGCCCGCAGATACTCATTCGGTCCGGATTCCTGTTTCACCTTCTGCGCGAGCCCGGTATTGTCCCGCTTGTAGCTCCACGGGATGAAGGCCGTAAACCCAGGCTGACCCGCGGCATCCGCCTTGTCCTGCACATCTCGGATGTGCCCGAGGCTCTCCACAACCTCTTCTGGCGTTTCTATGTGGCCGTACATCATCGTGGCGGTCGTTCGCAGGCCGATTCCGTGCGCCTCTTCGTGAACACGCGTCCAGTCATCCACGGTGCCCTTTGGCTTGAAGCGGCTGATCTCAGCCTTCACACGGTTGGAGAGAATTTCGGAACCACCACCGGGCAGGGAACGGTACCCCGCTTCCTTGAGCGACTGGAGGACCTCCCGGATGGATTTTCCGGACACCTCAACCATCTTCATGATTTCGGGTGCCGAGAAGAAGTGAGGAGTGACCTCCGGGTATAGCCGGGCGGTCTCGCTCACCATCTCGACGTAGTACTCAAGCGGCAGCGCGCTGTTCAACCCGCCTTGCATCAGCACCGTCGTAACACCCTTGGAAGTAGCGGCTCCGATCTGGTCCATCATCTGCGCCACGGTGTACGTGTAAGCATCCTTATGATCCGGGTCCGCCCGATAGAATGCGCAAAAGGTGCAGTAGGCGTCGCAGACGTTCGTATAGTTCAGGTTGGTGTCCACGACGAAGGTAACCCGGCGTTCGGGGTTGTGGCGATAACGCCACTGCTGGGCCATCGGCGCCAGGTCAAGCAGATCCGCGTCATTCAGGAGGAAGAGAGCCTCTTCCTGATCAATTCGCTCACCAGTGTTCACCTTCCGGCGGATTGTCGATAGCAATTTGTTCCTCAAATCCAGATTCAGTTCGTAGTCGTAGGAGCTGGTCGCCACTCGGGCAAGCGCTCGTAATAGGTTCGAAAGAGTTCCAAAGATTCACGTTCCTGTTCGCCCATGCGGTAGGTGAACTGCTCCAGGTATGACATCGCCTCTTCTGGGCGCATGTTTGCCGCCGGCCAGCCCTCAGAGAGGAGACCCTCTACATCCGCCAATGCGCTATCGAGGCTCTCGCCTATGGCATTTTCAAGGGCGGCGATAGCCGCGGGGTCAGTGCCTATACGCGCCAGCCAGTGGGCGTAAACAAAGGGAAGACCTGTCATTTCGTTCCACACCTCTCCAAGGTCGTGCACAAACGGAAAATCGTCTATCCCACTGCGATTGCACAGCGCCTCATCGCCGATCAAAAGTATGGCGTCGTGCGGCTCGTCCCGTGTCACGAGTGAGTCCGGCTCGACTCCCCAATACTCTTTGAACAGGACGCGCATGAGCTGAACCGTGGTCGCCGTTTGCTCTGTTACGGCGATCCTTGCCCCCTCCATCTCATCGGGCATCCGGGAGCTGAACAAGAGGATGCTGACCGACATATGTTTAGTCGCCACGCAAAAGTCCCCGACGGGCGTTAGCACTCCGTCCATCCGGAACCATTCGGCCACCGGAAGTGGGCCAGCGTCGAGATCCCCACGTTCTAAAGCAAGAGCCATCTCACGGGGTACGTACTCAACCAGATCAGCACTGTCCTCCGGCATGCGTTTGTAGAAAACAGCCGAGTTCAGGTACGGCATGAGGCCGACTCTAAGTTTTGGAGCCATCAGGAGTAAACCTTCAGCTCGTTGTAAAGGGCGTCCCGTTCCACGGGCACTCGGCCGGTCGTCTTGATCAACCTGGCCATTCGGCCGCGTGCAAGTCCAGCCGGCGAAGCTGCCTGCGCCGCATGAGCGATACGTTCTTTACCTATCGTTCCATCCATGTCGTCTGCGCCGAAGTGCAACCCGAGCGCCGCAGTCGCCTCACCAAGCATCACCCAGTACGACTTAATGTGAGCGACGTTGTCCAGCATCAGCCGGGCGACGGCGATCATTTTTAGATCGTCCATCGGCGGCGCATGGCGTGGCACCAGCAGGGTGCTGCCGACTTGGTATTCGAGCGGGATGAACGCGAGGAATCCGTTCGTATCGTCCTGGATTTCACGCAACCGGACGAGATGGTCGATCCGCTCTTCCATCGTCTCAATATGTCCGTAAAGAATTGTGGCGTTGGACTTGATGCCCATCGCGTGGGCCGTGCGATGGATCTGCGCCCACCGATCCGCGTTCGCCTTCCCAGGCAGTAGCTCTCGATGTATCCGCTCCGAGAAAACTTCAGCGCCGCCACCAGGCATCGATCTCAAACCGGCTTCTTTCAGGCGGGCCAGCGACTCTTCAGGCTCGATCTTCCAACGCCTGTGGAAGTAATCAATCTCGGACGCCGTGAAGCCCTTGATGTTCACGTTCGGGTACGCGGCGTGGATGTCTTTCACAAGCTCTTCGTAATGCTCGAATGTCCAGTCGGGGTGGTGCCCGCCGACTATGTGCACCTCTCCCATTTCAGGATCGATAGAATCCAGAATTTCCTGCGTACCGAGCTCGTACGCATCCGGGTCTCCTGGCTTTTTTGCGAAGTCGCAAAAGGAGCAGCTCAGGACACAAATATTTGTCGGATTAATGTGCCGATTGAGGACGAAATAGACCTTGTCCCCTGACACGAGCCGTTTCTTGTAGTCGCCCATCTTCCCGAGCGCCGGAAAATCGGTGCTCTGGAGCATGATGACCCCTTCATCAAAACTCAGCCGTTCCCCCGCCTCGACCTTCTCCCAGATCGGCGCGAGCGCCGGGTCTATGAACTGGATGCCGTTCGCTTCCAGTGTTTGTAACGTCAACTGAACCTACTCTCATTTTTCTGAATGTTGTGTTTCAACTGAAGTACTCGCCCCACCTGCGCTCCACTTTCTGAATCACATCGGGGTCCATCACAAGTGGTCTTGGATAAGAGGACTTGAGAGAAGCGTCGATACCCATCACTCCTGAATATGCGGGGATGGGGCCTCGAAGCTCTGCGCCGGTGAAAACGATGTCCTGTGCCGGGTCGAACCGCGTAAAGATGCCCCACAAGAGCGATGTATCGTCGTCGATATCTATGTCGGGCGAGACAACGACAATCATCTTGACTTTTAAAAGCAAAGGCGATGTAACCAGCGCCTCTAGGGCGCGGCGTGGTTCGTTCTCAACCTGGACCACAAGCAGCGTCTGCTCGACGAACCGGGAACGCATAACCCCGGGCGCGATCGCCGATAGATCACCCGGCAGTGGGATCGCCGTGTCAGGCGGTGCGCCGCGCCCCGTCGCGTCTATGATGAGCTTCCCGCCACCAGTTGGAGCGGATACCCCGCCTGTGAAATCCAACGTATCGACTGGAGCACGAGCAATCACCTGAATGTCCTGTTGGACGTCGAAATTACGTCTGATGGCCTGCACCACACGGGAGAAGCTGCGGACATTTACATCAGGGTCGACAAGGACGATCACCTTGGTTAGTGCAAGTTGACCAGTGCCAAGCAACCCGAGTGCCGTCTTCAACGGCTCTCGCTCGTAACGGGTCTCCACGGATACGACCAGCAGGTTGTGAAAACCGGCCTCAAAGTAGGCCCACAGGTCAGTCAGTTCTGGGTGAATCAGTCGGGCCAGCGGTTTTAGGACTTCCTGCGTCGCATCACCGATGAACTTATCTTCCTGTGGTGGTTTCCCCACGACGGTCGCCGGATAAACCGGATTACGTCGCCGAGTAATCGTCCTAACCTGAAATATCGGGAACTCAGCCGCCTCAGAGTAGTGGCCAAAGTGATCGCCAAACGGACCTTCAGTACGACGTACGTTAGGCGGAACAACGCCCTCAAGTATGAATTCAGCCTGCGCAGGCACCTGCATATCCAGAGTTGCGGCCTTCGTCATGGGCGTTCTCCCGTTGCGAAGGAATCCAGCAAAAGCGGCCTCGTCAAAACCTTCAGGCAGCGCTGCAACCGTGGCGAGCCACAATGCCGGATCGCCTCCAATCGCGACCGCCATTTCCATCGGCGCCCCCCGTCTTTCCGCCTGCCAGTGATGGACACCGCCGCCGCGCTTAATCTGTATGTGCATGCCAGTGGTCTGACCGTCATACACCTGCATCCGGTACATACCGATGTTGCGGATACCAGTCTCCTGGTCGACGGTATGCACGAGAGGGAGTGTGACAAACCGACCGCCATCTTCTGGCCAGCATTTGAGAATCGGCAAACTTGCAAGATCGGGGTCAGGCTCCACGACCTGTTGAGCCAATGCTTTTTGGGATTTGCCCGGTCGGAAGTTCATAAAGCGCTTCGCCATCTTGCGGTTGCGCCATATCGCCTTGAAAGACGGCGGATTCATATCCTGCATGAAGTGGAGCAACCGCTCGCCGAGTTCCTCTGGTTCTCCACCAATTGCCATCTGAATACGCCGACGCGACGCAAGGACGTTGATTGCGACCGGGTATTTCGACCCTTCAACGTTCTCAAACAACAGAGCCGGGCCGCCTTCAAGCACGGACCGCGTGGCGATCTCGGTGATCTCAAGTTCGGGACTTACAGGTACGTTGATACGTTGAAGCTCGCCATGTTGTTCCAGGTAGCTCAGGAAAGTCTGGAGGTCGGTAAAAGCCATCTCAGTCCCCGATTCCCTGCCAACGTCGTAGGAGAGTCGAGTCAACTCCCAAACCGTTCAACACCCGGCCGGCGATCATGTCGACCAGATCGTCCACACTTTCCGGCAAGTGGTAGAAGCCAGGCATAGCGGGCATCACGAGCGCCCCGGCTTCCGTCACCGCCGTCATATTGCGAAGGAGTATGAGGCTAAGGGGTGTTTCCCGCGGGACGAGGATCAGGTGCCTCCGCTCTTTAAGGGCGGTATCTGCCGCCCTCTCAAGCAGGTTTGACGAAATCCCGGTCGCTATACGGGCAAGTGTTCCCATTGAGCACGGTACAACCACCATTCCTTCACACGCATACGATCCACTGGCGATGGTCGCGGCGACGTTCCGTTGGCCGAACAACTCGATCGAACCAGACCCCGAACCAAGGTCGAGGTTATCCGCCAAAATGCGCGTATCCTCGGCCGGGTCACCCGTCAGGGCTATGCCCAGTTCGATCTCGAAAACACGCCGGCCTGCGTCCGTGACAACGATCTTCGCGTCGTGCCCGGCTTGAACCAGCCCCTCGATCACCCGACGCGTGTATGGCGCGCCACTACCGCCCGAAATCCCGACAACATAGTTCGACATCAGTTAACCAACGTTCCGGCTATAACGAACCCAACGAAAACCACAGCGATAACGCCGTTCATGGTGAAGAACGCCGCGCCCAATCGCGAAAGGTCGGTCGGAGATATCAGCCTTTGTTCGTATGTCAGAAGCAGCGCGGCCGCCCCAGCGCCGACGTAATAAAGTGCATGGACCTCCAGTAATATGCCGGCGATAATCAGGGCTATCACGGTCATCGTGTGGAATGAACGAGATATCCAAAGTGCGGCCCGGATGCCGAACCGGGACGGGATGGAGTTGAGGCCCTGAGCACGGTCGATATCTATGTCTGCCGTGGCGTAAATGATGTCAAACCCGGCGACCCAGAACATGGCCCCAATCCCTAGCCATGTGACGCCCCAGTTGAGATCGCCGGTCAGAGCGACCCAAGTACCGGTCGGGATCATGATGTAGACAGCGCCGAGGGCGAGGTGAGCGAGCCATGTAAAGCGCTTGGTGTACGGGTAGAACATGAGAACGGCGACCACGACCGGGCTCAGATACCAGGCAAGTCGGTCGAGTTGTGACACGGCCAGTAGGAACGCCACCAGCGCAACGCCCATATAGACCCATACCTGTCGCGAGCTAATCAATCCGGCCGGGATTGCGCGACTCGCAGTGCGAGGGTTACGCCCGTCTATCTGCGCATCGATAACCCGATTCGCGCCCATGCCCAGAGTTCGCGCCCCGACCATGGCAACGACCAGCCAAACGAGGGGATTCCAGTCCGGAAGTCCGTCGGCAACAAGAAAAGCGGTTGCGATGGCAAAAGGGAGCGCAAACACCGAGTGTTCGAACTTAATCGTCTCGGAGAACAGTAAAATCCGGCTCCATGCAGATGTCGAAACCTGCGGTGTCGCGTTAGCCATCATTGCCCTCTGTTTCTTCCGTTACCAAACGGGAGTCGGGCCGCTCAAGTCCTCCTATCAGGATTGCCCTAAGTACCGGAAGCGCCTCGGTCGGGGTCGGCGAGCCGCGATAAACCCAGTTCACGACTATTTCGTTGACCGCGCCCAGCCAGGCACGGGCCACAACAGCGGTATTGGTCGGCGATATCTCCCCCGCAACAACAGCCCTGTCCAGCCCGTCCTGAATCACTGCCGCGAACCGTCCATACACCTCCACCCGTTTTTGCTCGAATGCCGAGCCCATGGAGTAGCCCTGCACGAGAAGTACTTTGGCTATACGACGACGTCGCCCGAGTCGCGTCAACACCTCGGTAAGCGCCGCTTCAACTCCGCCAATCGGGGAAGCACATTTCGCCGCCGCACCTTCCGCCCTGATTGTCAGTCGATTGGCAAGCCGATCGATAACCGAGAAGAACAGGTCTTCTTTGCTCGGAAAATGGAAATAAAAACCACCCTTTGACAGCGAAGTTCGGCCGGCGATGTCATCAACCAACGTCTCGTGGTATCCCTGTTCGCCGAACGCGTCTTCGGCGGCTTCAAGAATGCGGTCACGGGTTGTTTCGTTCTGTACGGCCATCGACTCTCGTAAGGGAAGTTGGACGGTTGCTACCGACCGACTGGTCGGTCGGTTCAGATAAAGTTTAGACCGCGTCTCATATGCGGTCAACGAATAGTCGGCATCGACTGATTCTGGGGAGGAGCAAGATAGCTCCCGCTTCCGATGGTGGATATACACCGGCCCCCATAGGCTGACGGTTCATTTCCGAGGTTGAATCTCGCCTGCGCGATCTGGGGTATCGAGGAATAACAAGCCTGACGTTTATAAAACGAACTCAGCGTGGAGGAACTCTGGTTCAACGCCGGATACGTGCCTGACCCGTCAATAAGCCGCCACGTCGAGGACATCTGGGACACGCCCTACCGTCGTCCGAAGCCTCGCTCTAGATCGACCTGGCTCATGTGGATCATGGTCGGTCTGCCATGCGGGCAGGTGTGTGGTTGGTCTGCCTTCTCAAGGCTTCTCAAAAGCGCCCTACCCTCATCATCCGTCAGTTGCATCCCTGCACGTACGGAAGAATGACAGGCCAGGGTGGCTATCAATCGCTCCCGCCAGGCATCATTCCGCCCTCCTGAGGCCACTTCGTCCAGTAGACCCCGGAAAGCGTCGCCCGCCGTCGATGTGCGGTCTGCCAGCATGCGCGGTATCCCTCGAATCAACGCCGTTCCGGGCCCGAACGATTCAACAACAAACCCCAACCCGGCGATTAGGTCACCTTGATCAGCCAGAAGTTCTTCCTGTCGTGGTTCGAGCGCCACCGGCTCTGGTTCGAGCATCTGCTGTGCATCCGGAGCGCCGGTATTGAGTGCCCTGGTGATCTCCTCAAATCGAATCCGCTCATGCGACGCGTGCTGATCGATCAGGTACACGCCATCTGGCCCCTCGGCGATCAAATACGTCTCCTGCGCCTGGCCAATCAGCCTTAGAACCGGCAGGGTTTCCCGCTGCGTCTGCCCGTGGTCACCCCCCGGCAGACGTACAGGGATTTCTGTCGAGCCCACCTCGCGACCAGAATCCGTTCCGGTGCCAAACCCGCCGGGCGAAACCGTTTCATTGCGTGAAGGCCAAAGTGGATTCTGCTCAAGATCAGTCCTCGGCGCATTCACTATCGATCTTCCCACAGAGCCAGTGCCGCCTACACCGGCAAACGTATGAGACGGAGAGGTCGGACGAAACGATGGCACCGGTGCATTGGAGATGAGTACAGATCGCACCGCCCGCTGCACTCCTCCAAAAACGAGATCCTCACGCAAGAACCTGACCTCCGTTTTCGCCGGGTGCACGTTCACATCCACGTCGTTCAACGGCATTCGTGCCAGCACAACTGCGATCGGAAATCTGCGCGCTCCGAGAAAGCCGTGATACGCCTGTTCAATGGCATACGTGATACGTTTGCTCTGTATCCATCGTCCGTTGATACCGAGGGTGATGAACCGCCGATTCCCACGACTGGTAGAGGGAGCCCCAGTCAAACCTCCGACGGCGAAAGTGATAGCTTCTCCATCGGGAAAAAGCTCCCTCTCCGGTAGTTCCAGCATAGCCTCGGCGATACGCGCGCCGTACGTACCGGCGACCGCCCCACGTAAATCACCTCCACCTGGGGTGACCAGACGTTGGCGTCCATCTGCGCCCAACCGGAACGCTACATCGGACCGCACCAGCGCATAAGAAGTCACAAGTGACTGGATACGCCCGAGTTCTGCACCCGGAGATCGTAGGAATTTCCGGCGGGCCGGTACGTTCGAGAAAAGTCCTCGAACGGTAACCGATGTTCCTGCAGGAACCCCTGTCTTACCAAACTCCTCGCGTTCCCCAAACTCCAGTAACAGTCTTTCGCCTGCATCCTCGTCAGCTGGCCTGCTTGATGCCTCAACCCGTGATACAGACGCAATGCTGGGCAACGCCTCACCGCGAAACCCCAGCGTGGCAATTCCGAGCAGATCTGAAGTCTCATCGACCTTGCTCGTGGCAAATCGCTCGAACGCCAGTTCAAGTTCGCCTGGCGCGATACCAGCCCCGTTGTCGACCACCCGGATCAGCTCGGATCCGCCGCCAGCGATCTCTATATCTATGCGTGTCGCGCCAGCATCCAGAGCATTTTCGACCAACTCCTTCACCACAGAAGCCGGGCGCTCGATCACCTCACCCGCAGCGATGCGGGCCGCGGTGGCATCGTCCAGCAGGCGAATCGCCAATTAATTAGCTCCATTACGCGGACTTACGAATCGGACGAACGAAGAACTTCCCAAATTAGCGTAATCCAGCAGCGCGTTTGTCACATTGAGTAACTCTTTGTCATCGTCGTCCGCAAAAAAGTAAGGCCGGACCACCACTCCCCCGAACTCATGGACGATCTCCTCGTGATCGTCCACCACAAGATCCGGTGACACAGGCAGGTCAGCCCGTTCCACCGCAGCCCGATAGTCAGCAGTCGGTTTCTCAAAATAATCGGTAACCATCGGGTCGATCTTATGCCGCGTCATTTCATACTTTCGGATGCCTACTCCGGACCAGATATACATGGCGTGCCCAGCTTCGGTTACACGACTGAACAGCGTGTCTGCATGCGGCCGAAGCGCTCCGTTGGCGGAAATTAATGTGTAGTCAACGTCGATAAAAAAGTTCAAAGGAAGAAATCAACTCCGGTACTTGATCTTACGTCCCGCCGAGTATATCTACCGGATACGGGTTATCTCGCAACGAAGATGGACGGCGACTTTTCCAGTGGCCCCTAATTTTCCGGGTTACAACCGCCGGATGTGACGGTCTCCCACCAAGAACCAGAGTCCCGTGAGGATAAGACCAGCTCCTGCTGCTATCGACGCAACACGGATGTCCCATACGTCTGATATCTGGGCAAACAACAGGATGCCGATCGGCATAAATCCAAAGTTCATCATCCAGATTCCTGAAATTCGCCCTCGATACTCGTCATCCACGACCTCCATGAGAAGGGCGTTGTTTAACGATCTTCTACCCGCATCTGCAAGACCCATAAAGAACAGCATGGCAAATGCCATGATAAGCACCGGTGCAAGCCCAAGACCGACAACCGCGGCACCGGATAAAAGCGTCGAGCCAATGAGCCATAGCCCGCGATGCGCGCCCCGTCTCAATCCTGCGATGAATAGCGATCCTATGAAAGCGCCCAGTCCGAACACGGCCAACATCCACCCAACTGTCTCGGGCCCGCCGGCCGCGATCGTTTTCCCGAAAATATCGTCCACGTAGGCCGGCAAAAAATTGCGGGCTGCGTTGGCGAACATCGTCGTCCCGAGCGCGATCAAAAGGAGCCCGATAACCGTCCCGTTATGAGCGGCATAACGCAGTGCGTCCTTCAAGTCGCCAAGGACATTACGTCTTTGCCCGGCAGCCACGACAGAGGGCAACAGAGCACTAAATATTAGCGAGGACGCATTAAATACCAGGATCGTGTCATACGTAATTCCGGGGCCCGCCCATGCATAGATCATGCCGGCGATAGCTGGCGCACCCAGTGTCATCAACGACATTCCCATGCCGTTCAATGCAAGAGCATTCGCCATGAGGTTTTCGCCAACTATTGCAGGTATGATCGACTGCCTGGCGGGCATCAAAAAGGCAAATAGTGTTCCCTGGAATATCGATGCGATAAACAGGTACCAGATTGTGATCGTGTCGGTGTGAATTGCCGCGCTGATCACAGCGGCGTTGGCAACCATACCGAGTTGGCCAACCTGGATGATGCGTTTCCGGTCGACCCGGTCTGCTATGACGCCTCCAAACGTACCGAAGATCAACATCGGCGGCGCAAATCCGACCGAAATCAACCCGATCATCTGATAGGAACCCGTCAGATCCCACGCCAGAAGACCGCGAGCGACCATCTGCATGTTCATGCCGCCCATCATCAGCAGCATGGAGAGCCACAGGAATCGAAAATTCTTGTTGGCCAGCGATTGAAACGTCCGCCGCCAGTAGCCTTCGGCGACCGTGACCTCAGTCATTACAGGCCGGCGCGAACTCACAATGCCGGATTGCGGCTCAGAGGCGTCCGCACGGTCAACCGGCAAACTTTACTCGCTTCCACCTGTTACTCATGAGACTTCTAATGTTGCCTGAAAACCAAATGCTCCGAATTAACCCAGCCTCCTAAGACCGCGCATGGTACCCATAAATATTACAGAGGACACGAGCAGTAGAACGCCGAGTCCCATCATGGATGCCTGAGCCCCGTAAGCCTCCATCGCTATGCCAAGCGGTAACATCCCGAGGGCCACCACCGAGAACGACATCATAAACAGGCTTGCCACGTGGGCCCGGTGCTCGTCATCGGTGAGTTCCATAGACAGCGCCTGCCCGAGCGCGAATCGACCTACTTCGGCAAAACCGATCGGAATCATCAGGATAAGGCCGATCCAGTAGATTGGCAGGCTTGAAAACAGGACAAACGCGACGCCCGAAATTACCGAAGTGAGTAACAGGATCAGTCCACGTTTTTGTCCGCTGCGCAGATTGGCTATGCCAAGTGCACCGACCAGCGATCCGACACCAACAATTCCGACAAGCAGCCCGGTTTCGACTTCCGATGCACCGTAAATATCGATAGCTATAGGCGGCAACATCATTCGGAACGGCATCGTCATCAACGCCGCAAATCCGGAAAAGATCATCACTTGCATCAGAATTTTGCGCGTGATCACGTGCCGAAACCCTTCGGTCCAACTTGCCAGTACAGATCGTCGCGGTGCATTCGGGTTGGGTGGGAAATTCCCGATCATGCCGGTTACCAGTACCGCAAGAATGTTCAAACTGGCCACCACGACATAAACGCCCTCGGGCCCGAATTGCCAGTACAGAACTCCTCCAATCGCGGGCGCAGCCATCGCAGTAAGACTCATACCGGCTGCATTCAACGACATAGCGTTGGACATCAAGTCCCGGCCAACCATCTTGGGGATGATGATTTGCCGAACCGGCATCATGAATGAAAACAACCCACCCTGAATTACCGAGGCAATGAGCATGTGCTGCCATAGCAGTTGGTCGGTGAACAGCAACACAGCGATCGTGGCTGCGAGAATTACCTGACCGGCCTGCACCATCTGGATCATCAGTCGACCTTCCAGGCGCATCGAAATAACGGGTGCCACTACCGAGCCGATCAGCATGGCAGGCCCAAACCCCACACCGACAATACCTGTCAATAGAAAGTTCTCGTCGGTGATGTCGAACACAAGAACACCGCGAGCGAAGAACTGCATCTGCGTCCCGCTCATCCCGGCAATCATGCCAAGCCAGAGGTAAAGGTACTGACGCACCTTGAGCGACTCAAATGTCCTGGTCAGTATTCTCCCGATACCGCTGGAAGAGTTCTGAATAGTCGCATTGCCGCTCGATCGGGAAGATCCAAACACCCCAGCAGGACTGGAAGTTAATGAGCCTCTATCGGGAGGATAAGCATCGTCCCCGGACGATACTTTTTGCCCATCATTTGGTTCCGAATCGGCCATTCTTCCTCACAACTAAAATAAGTTTGGCAACTAGCCTACTCGATACACCCACAACTGAATTGCTCAGCCAAGTTTTCTGAGTTGCTTCATCATGACGACGGATATCACACTTACTGCAAACAGAATGAGTGCGAGTACAAAAAGCGTCTTTTCGGCGCCGTACAACTCCATCGCCAATGAAACGGGAAGGATGCCAAGCGGCATTAACCCGAATGTCATTTGGAACAGGCTCGCCACGCGAGCCCGGTGCTCGTCGTCCGTCAATTCCATGGACAGCGCCTGCCCAAGCGCAAATCTCCCCGATTCCCCGACTCCCATAAAGATCATTACGATGAGGCCAACCCAGTAAAACGGTAAGCCCGCAAAAACGACCAGACCGAATGCCGATACAAAAGCAGAAGCCATCAATACAAGGCCGCGCTTTTGACCTTCCCGCAGGGCGGCAATGGCAAGCGCGCCTATCAGCGATCCAACTCCCATAACAGCCACCAACACTCCGGTCTTGAAACTGGAAGCATCAAAAATGTCGCTGGAGATGGCCGGGATCAACATCCTGAACGGCATGGACAGAATCGTCCCGAGCGCCACGAATATGATCACAGACATCAATGTGCGGTGACGCCGAACGTAGGCGAAACCTTCTGCGGTGTTTGAGAGGATCGAACGACGTGGAGCGTTCGGGTCTGGCGGGAACTGTGGCAACAAGCTTGTCAAACCGATCGCCGCTACGTTCAGGGCGGCGACTAGGAAATACACACCCTCGGCGCCTATGAATCCGTAGAGAACCCCGCCAACTGCCGGCGCAACCATTGACGTGAAACTCATTGCGGCCGAGTTCAACGACATGGCGTTTGACATCAGTTCCATGCCAACGATCTTCGGGATTACGACCTGCCGCGCCGGCATCATAAAGGCGAAGACAGCGCCCTGCAGAATGGAGGCTACGAGGATGTATTGCCAGACGATCAGATCGGTGAGAATCAGTAACCCGATCGCCATTGCGATTCCTACTTGACCAAACTGGGTCGCCTGGATAATCGTGCGGCGTTCTATACGTTCCGTAATCGTCCCGCTAAGTACTGATCCAATTAGCAGTGCGGGGGCAAAACCGACGCTCACGATGCCCGTAAGTGCGTAGGATCCCGTGATCTCATAAACCAGGATGCCGCGTGCAAGCATCTGCATCTGCGTTCCACTCATGCCGGTCATCATGCTTAACCACAGCAGACGATAATCCCGGATGCTGAGCGATTCGAAGGTCCGCCCGAGGAGGCGCGACGCGCCGCTCTTACGGTGAGACAGAGGCTCGGATACGTCGGTAACTCCGGTCGCCGGGGCGCCTGACGGAACCGGATTTAATGATTCGCGATTGGGCCGCATCGCATCGTCCGTAGACGATGCCCCTTGCCCGGTCGTTCGTTCAGAGGCAGCCATTCATTCTCACAGAAGGGATGGTCTCCGGTTCAAGCCTTCACTCCACTATTGAAGCTTGGCCGAACCACCCGTGGAGGTTTAATGACACTGGCGCGGGCGTGAATGCAAACCGCCCCAGCCGCATCTGTTGGGCGATATCGGGACGATGGAGATCATCATTTGGTCACCGTTGAGTATATACCTGACGATGTTTGAAAAAGGGCCGTTTCATGGCAAGTTTTCGGTACGTGGAGATCGAACGCCGATACAATCTTCAAACCATTGTTCCCGGGGCGTCATTGCTTCCCTTGACCATGCCAATCCCCAGTGATTCACCAATCTCTGCTGTATTCGCCAATTTCGCCAGTAAAAGGAGACCTTTGTTAAAAGCGCCAAATCTTCGTGACGTAATCGACGCCGGTCGACGAATCGATCCGTACATGCACCGGACGCCGCTCCGACAATATCCGGCGTTAGGACGCCTCATCGGGCCAGGAACAGAACTCTGGGTGAAGCACGAAAATTATCAGGTACTTGGCTCATTCAAGCCCAGGGGTGGTATCAATCTCGTATCCCAGCTTGGCCCAGACGAACTCGCACGAGGCCTAATGGCGGCATCCACCGGAAACCACGGCCAATCAGTGGCATTCGCGGGCAAAACTTTCGGAGCTGCAGTGACTATCGTTGTACCGAATGTAGCGAACCCCGGAAAACTCCAGTCAATGAAGGATCTCGGGGCGACCGTGATTCAACACGGCGACCTGTTTGACGAATCCCACGATTATTCGATGCAACTCGCATCCGAAGAAGGGAAGCGGCACGTCCACTCGGCAAACGAACCCGACCTGATAGCAGGAGTGGGAACATATTCACTTGAGATCTACGAGGATCTTTCTGACATCGATGTATTGATCGTTCCCGTTGGAGCGGGCAGCGGAGCCTCCGGTGCGGCAATCGTCACTGCAGCCGTGTCCCCATCGACAGAGGTCATCGCCGTCCAGGCCGAGGCCGCGCCATCTGCCCTCAGATCATGGGAATCCGACACCCTGATCGAGGCGCCTATGGCCACAGCCGCCGAAGGGTTAGCGACCGCCCATTCATACGAACTGCCTATGGGCATCCTGCGGGAGCATGTTAAGACGTTTGTATTGGTGTCTGAAGAGGAGATACGGACCGCGATAGTCCACTATCTGGAACACGCTCGATCGCTTGTGGAGGGTGCAGGCGTGGTTTCACTAGCGGCGGCGATCAAGTTGAAAGATCGTCTTGTCGGAAAACGCGTGGTCGTCGTAGCAAGCGGCGGGAACCTGTCGATGGCGCATCTACGTGAGGCCCTCGAGGGGTAGCGGGGCAAGGAACGCGGGAGCCCGAGGCTCTCGGGGCGGCCAACGTAAGCAAATTGGAGGCTTCACAACACACTCCAATACCGTCATTCTAAGCTCGAAGCGACGAACCTCCTGCCCAACATTTCGTCACGATTATGTGTCGAAATAACCACTAAGGCAGTTAATCAAATTCCACTCAGGAACCGACTTTGTCGATGTCCTCGTCCAGAGACTTCACTCTCAGGTAGTCCTCACGGTAAAGTGCATACGCTCGCTCAAGGTACAACTGAGCTAACTTGCCGCCTACCTCTGTCTTATCCAGAGCGGCATCGATCAGGAGGTCGATGTTCCGGTTGTCTGCGACATGAGTGGCTATCGCCCGCATGTGTGCCGTGGCCTCACCAGCCGTGTCATGATCCCCACCCTCCGCGGCGAACCTGAGACGCCCCGTAAGCTTCGTCAGCTCCCCAAGTTGATCTGCCTCGCTCATCATGGCGTACACCACGTCGTCCACAGCAAACTCGGATGACCCGGGCGCGTCCGTTGCGTTACCTGTTGACTCTCCGAGCGCGGGACTGGACGGCGCTCCAATGCGATATCGATCTCCGTACTCGCTCAGGACTTCGCCGATCACGCCCATCATGTTGGCCGCATCTGAGATCGGCTTGCTTCCAGCAAAAATCAGGTCGTCGCTTCGCGCCTCCGCTACGGACACAAGGAATTCGTAACTTTCCACCGGCTCAGGTGCGGGAGGAAATGCGAACGCAGATAGATCAGCCTCGCCGCCCATAGGCAACTGTCCTGCAAGGAATGGCGGTACGTACTTCTGCAGGTCCACACTGACCGGGAGCAGGATCAAGTAAGTCGCGGAAATTGTGTCAGGGTTTGCTGTATCCCGGAAATACACTAGAGCGTGACCACGCGGGGAATTCGCATCTCCCCGTTCGAAATTCAGATCCATCGTTCGGCGGCCTCGTGCCTCTCTGATCCTACGTGCTCAAATCACAGAGCATTACGCGTGCTCCGGTCTGTATCGTATACCCGCACCGAAGTGCTCACGACAGACAACCATGGCGCGGAACGTCCGTGCCGTTTATTTCCATAATCCTCAAGGAAAGGACCGGACGCAGACCATATGGGCCTGTACAGCGCAGTCGCAAGACCGTTCCTTTTCCGATTTCCACCAGAAACGGCACACCGTATCGGCGATTTAACACTTCGGGTATCGCCGATCTGGTCGGCGCTTCGGCCATTTCTGGAAACTCGCGATGCCCGCCTCGAAACTAAGGTCGCCGGCATCACATTTCCTAACCCGGTAGGAGTAGCAGCCGGGTTGGACAAGGATTGCCGTTTCCTCCCCGGTCTTATGGATATCGGCTTCGGATTTGCCACCGGCGGAACGGTCACAAAAGACGCCCGGCCCGGAAACCCCATTCCGAGAGTGATACGGGAGACAAAACAGCAAGCGCTCCTGAACGCCCTTGGGTTTCCCGGCGAGGGGTTGGATACGGTGGAATCACGGCTTCGGAATCTGCCCGAGTCTCGTCGGTCACGAATCCTGGTGAGTATCTCCGGGACCGAAGTCGAAGACATTTCGGAATGCCATCGACGTCTACAACCGCTCGTCGCCGGTGTGGAAGTAAACGTGTCCAGCCCGAATACAGCCGGCCTGCGGACCTTCCATGAACCTGAACATCTGGCACGGCTGGTCTCGGCGTTAGTCGACCAACGCGACAGACCCCTGTTTGTAAAACTACCCCCTTGGCGCTCGGACGAAGAGCGGGACGAGATGATACCGATGGCCCGGACTTCAATCGCGTCCGGCGCTGATGGATTAGTCATCGCCAATACTCACCCGACGGACGACAAACGGTTGGCCGTAGGCCGCGGCGGTTTCTCCGGCGCGCCCCTATTCGACGACACACTACGCATGGTGTCTGAGGCAAGGAAAAAATTGGGGGATGATTTCGCCCTCATCGCTTGCGGTGGCGTGAGGACGGCAGATCAGGTCTGGCAACTCCTAGAGGTTGGTGCAACGGCTATACAGCTGTACACGTCGTTCATTTATGAAGGGCCTGGTCTACCGGGCCGCATCAATCGGGAACTTCTGAAGCGTATGAAAGCGTCCGGTGCGAGTGCCTTGCCCACCACAAGATCCACCTCTCCCGCCGGGAGAGAATCAGGTTGAGGAAATCGACTACGGACAGAAATCCGTGACGCGGGCCAAACTCGAATATTTTAACGTCGAGAACCTCAAGGTACTTTCGTTCGCCTTGACGCTCGGCGTTATTACACCTCGCACACGTTCCTATTCCACTCGCGTCGCCAGGAGATTTTCGATGTCCGCCCGTCTGCCCATCGATTCCTGAGCGCCCTCGTTTGAAACCGCGACAGCGCCACTGGCCATCGCGAGCCACACCGATTCTTGTATGCCCTTTCCTTCAGTCAGCCCGACAGCAAGACCAGCGTTAAAGGCATCACCAGCTGCAACCGTCGCTACCGGCGTGACCTTGAACGGCGGAAAGTAGCCCTCAAACTCCACCGAAGCCACGTAAGCACCTTCTTCGCCAAGTTTCACCACGGCTACTGGAGTTCCCTGCTTACGCAACTCCAGTGCCGCCTTCTCCGCAGACTTCACGTCGCTCACCTTGATCCCGGTCAACGACTCCGCTTCGTGTTGGTTCGGCGTGATCACATGAGCTAGGCTCAGAAATTCTTCCGGTTGGGTATCTCGTACCGGCGCCGGATCAAGTACAACCGTCACCCCTGCATCACGTGCGGCGCGCATGCACTCAAGCGTGACGTCCATCGATATCTCTTGCTGGGCAAGCAACACCGACACGCTGCGCACGATCCCTGTGAAATCTTCCACCTGCCTCGGACCACAGGTCGCGTTCGCCCCGTAAACCGGGAGCACATAGTTCTCGGCCGTATCATCGATAAAGATCAGTGCCACACCGGATGACTGTGAGGCGTCAACTCTGGTGAATTCGCAATCGATACCCTCCGTCTCCATGCTCGACACAAGCTCACGGCCGAACGGATCATCTCCCACCTGACCGATCATCACCGCGGTGCCTACATTACGGGCGAGCCGCGCGACCCCAACAGCCTGGTTCGCACCCTTACCACCACCACCGGTCGAAAAGCTGTTGCCCTCGAACGTTTCCCCCGGATGTGGCAACCGTTCGCCCTGAATGAACAGGTCCATATTCAGGCCACCGACTACGGCGATCTTGCCACCCATTCGCGTTTCGAGTGTCATCCGGGCCTCAGTCCTTAACATTGCATTCGCTCTGTTGGTGTTCAAATCGTAGATCACTCAAAATAGTTTCCTCGGGCTAATCCGAGAGGAGATTACGGCTCAGCAACTCTTCAAGCGCCTGCGCCACTCCGTCGGCGCAGGGTCCGGGGATCAGAGTATCCGCCGAATTCCTTGCGGCCGGATGTGCGTCGCCGACCGCAATCCCAAGTCCGGCCCATCTCAGCATCTCGACATCGCCCACCCCGTCCCCGAACGCTACGACCTCATCCGGCGTTACACCGAGTCCATCAAGCACTGTGGTCAACGCTTTTAACTTTCCAGCGTCGGGGCTTGCGATCTCACAAAAATGAGGCAATGAGTGAGTCACCAGAGCGCGATCACCGAAATGACGGGTTAGCCGTTCAGCCCGAAGTCCGGTCGGCCCTGGCTCATCGACCGTAAGAATCAACGTCGGTCCTCCATCAGATACGTCTACGTCGGCAAGAGAGTCGACGACATGCAACTCTTGCTCCATACGCAGCGCGTAGCCTTCTGCCCATTCCGATCGTACTTCCACGTACATGTCATCGTTCAGCAGCATGCTCACCTGCCCGCTCCCGCCGTCCAGCAACCCGAGTGCTTCTCCCACCAACTCTGAATTCATACGGGTGTGCCTGAGCACCTGCCCGGAGGATGGATCAGCCGTCACTGCACCCTGATAGCAAACCAACGGTCCGTTTGTCTTAAGCGCCCGTGCAAATACGAGCGCCGAACCGAGTATTCGACCGGTCGCGATCAAGACCGTCGCCCCTACGGCTTGTGACGCGGCAACAGCAGCCCGCAACCGCGGAGAAAGCAGAAGATCGGGGCCGACGATCGTGCCATCGATATCAAGCGCTACTACGCGATACCCGGCCCCATGTCCGTAACCGTCACCAGGTTCAGAGAGTCCTAATATCTCGTCGCTCAACTGGTCACTGGTCGTTTCATTGTTGTCGTTGCTCGCAAACGCGTTTATTCCGTGAAATATGGACCATAGTTGAGGATGTTTAGCCCCGCTCCCCCGCCGAGTGGGAGTAATATCCGGCAGAATCTTAACGCCAGTACGCGAGATGTTCATCCGACCGGATAAAGCACTCGGTACTTTATTGCACCCAGACCATCAGCTGAACCGACACCACCGCCGGAGTTGACTGGCACAGGAGAAATCGCCTTGAAGATTACGTCCCATGAAGTGATTACCGTTAACGTGCCTATGGAGGCCGCTCTTATGGGCCGCACCGAGTCACCGCACACGATTTTAAGATTACGTACCGACGAGGGTATCGAGGGCATCGGATGGGCGTTCATCTTCGGTCCGATGGGCCCGGCACTCGCGAAAGCGTTGGACGGCGTTGCCGAACTGCTCCACGGCGAAGACCCAATGCTGCGTGAACATATCGACGGAATTGTCGACGCCGCGACATCAGGTTCCGGACCCGGCATGTCCCACTACGTCAGGGCAGTGATTAACTTCGCTGTGTGGGACATCACCGGGAAGGCCCTCGGGCAGCCGGTATGGAAGCTGCTTGGTGGCGCACATGCCGAATCTGTGACCACATACGCCAGCGGTTGGCTATGGCGCGATTACGATCTGGACGCGTTGGAGAAGACGGCCGGAAAATTGGTTGAGCGAGGCTTCACATCCATGAAGTTCCGTTGTGGGGCGGAGGCCCGTATGTCTGACGAAGCCGAGCGGGCTCGCGTGATGCGCAACGCTGTTGGCGATGACATCACGATCATGGTGGATATCAACCAGGGCTGGGACATTCCACGCGCCATGGAAGGCGCTCGTCACTTCGAGGCGCAGAACGTCTACTGGCTGGAAGACCCGATCGACTACCGGGACGTGCAGGGTTATTCCCAGCTTGTGAACGCCACGGACATCTCTATCACACACGGCGAGTACAACTACGGTTTCGAACCGTTTGGCCCCATCGCCGATCACCGCGCTGCCGATATTTTCATGATCGATGCCCACCACGTTGGCGGCATCGACGCCTGGAAGCGGGCAGCTGACATCGCCACAAGCGTATTCCGGCCGTTCGTGACCCACCTGAGTCCGGAAATCGCAGTCCACCTTGCAGCCGGAATCAACGGCGTGAAGACCGTGGAATTCATGCCGTGGTCGTTCAATCTTTGGGAAAAGCCTATGGACATCAACGCGGAAGGCGAGCTGATCGTTCCGCAAGAGCCGGGTCTTGGCGTGACGCTCAATGAAGATCTGGTGAAATCGAACCGGATGGACGTTTAGTCGCTACCTCAGCAATCGAATACAAACTTGTAATCAGGCGGAGAGTTATCTCTTGAAAATCGTCTCTCATGAAATCGTGTGGGTAGATGTGCCCCTCCCCAGGCCATTTGTTTCCGGAAGCGGATTTCGAGCCTCCGAGGTGCGGCACGTCGTCCTAAAACTTAGAACGGACGACGGTATTGAAGGACTCGGCTGGGCTTACGCGCACTCCCACACGATGCTGCCCGCGCTGGGTTCGGCAATCGACGACGTAGCTACGATGATTCAGGGCATGGACCCGTTCATGCGGAACGAGATTCAGAATCGCATCAACCGCGCAACGCAATGGACCGGTGGCGGGCTCAACGAATGGGTGTCCGCTGTTATCAATTTTGCTTTGTACGACATTGCCGGGAAGGCGCTTGGCCAGCCGGTATACAAGATTCTCGGCGGACTACACACGGAGTCTGTACCAACGTACGCTAGCCACAAGTTGTGGCGCGACTGGTCGCTGGATGATCTCGCTACCGGCGCGGCAGAGATCAAGGCGGACGGCTTTAAGATGCTCAAGTTCCGGGTCGGAGCAAACGACGCCGCACTGGACGAAAGGGAGAGAGCGAAAGTCGTTCGGGAAGCAGTCGGCCCCGACTATCCGATCGCCGTGGACATCAACCAGGGATGGGATGTGGCACGGACAATGGAGGTCGTGCCTTATCTGGAAGAGTTCCGCGTGCACTGGCTCGAGGACCCGATCCACCGGCACGACTTTGTCGGATATCGGCATCTAGTCGATGCGCTCAACATTGCCATCACCCACGGCGAAAACCTGTGGGACTGGCGACTTTTCCTAGATGTGGTGAAGCAGGGCGCGGTAGATATTGCCATGATTGATGCCCACCACGTCGGTGGCATAGATGGCTTCATTAAGGCCGCCGCTGTGTGCGACGCGGCGTATCGGCCAGTGGTTACCCACCTATCTCCTGAGATCGCTGTCCATCTCGGTGCCTCGGTGTCGAACTGCACGTTGGTCGAGTACATGCACTGGTCGTT
>JAAZYK010000040.1 GCA_014239685.1 Dehalococcoidia bacterium
GACTTTGACTTCCAGTTGATCGACCCTGTTCTGCAGCCAAACGTCGCCGCGGACTTCGGGGTCACACAGACCCCTGCAATCGTGATCGAAGCCACGGATTCAAGGCGCACCGATATCATCGTCGGTGGCAATCCCAGAAACGGCCCCGATATCTTTGATGAACAAGGAATTACCACAGCGATGCTTGTGGTGAACCAGATCCGCCAGAAACAGGTGTTCTGCATCTCCGGCCACGGGGAACGGGACATCACGTCCGCCCAGAGCGATGACGAAGGTTACGTTCAGGCTGCCTTATCGTTAATCAGGGACAACTATCGTGTTTCGACAGCGACACTGATCGACCTGCTCCCACAAATCTTTAGCGACAGTAAAGATGACTTCCCGGCCGCGCTGATATTCGCAGGTCCCCAAAGTGGGCTTGTGAGCGCATCGGGAGAGTTGCGTGACGAGACCGACATTCTTCGGCAATACATGCTGAGGGGCGGGAGCGTGATCTTCCTGTTTGAGCCTGATCCCGATCCGTCGTATGGGGATTTAATTGGTGAGTTCGGGGTAGCCATCGGCACCGGGCATCTGGTGGACCAGACGAGTTTCGTCGCACCGGAAACCAACTTTCTGCAAATCACACGTTCAAACCGCCAGTTTGAGCCACCCCACCCAATCACCGAACCGATCGACGTTATTTACATGCCGGGCGCAACCTTCATAGGAAGGACCATTACCGATGACAGCATCCCACGCACTGCCACCGGCGAGCCACACTTAACTCTGACCGGCCTCGCTACTACCACGTTGAACAGCTGGGAAGAGCTCGGCGACCTGGACTCGTTCAATATCGATGAAGACCGACCCGGCCCATTCACTGTAGCAGTCGCCGTAGAAGCGCTAGCGCCTATCGGATTCCCTCCCCGAATGATTGATGGGGAGTTGGTGCGGACCAACATCGTGGTCATGGGGGACACAGATTTCGCCAGCGACCGCTACTTCTCGTCCGCCAAAAACGGAGATTTCCTCGTCAACTCCGTCAACTGGGCCGTTCGTGACTTTGAACTGATCTCGATCCGCTCTAAAACAAAAGCGTTCAGGGAGCTGGTACTGACTAGGTCAGAGCGTGACTTCGTGAGATGGTCCGGTTGGCTGTTGATGCCGTCTTTGATCAGCGCCGTAGGCGTATGGTCCTGGTGGCGGAGGCGCTAGACATTGAACCTCCGCTTGCTGCTCGTCTTACTGATACTGGTGTCGCTCTCTTCAATCGTCGTGACGTTCATCGTCACCGATCAATCCATCGAGCGCGTATCCGGCGGACCGCCTTTCTTCTACACAATTCCAGAGACCGACATTGTCAGGTTAGATATCGACTCACCAACTGGTGTTATGGCGTTTGAGCTGGACCAGAAGAACAATTACTGGATTTTTGCCGGCGACGAGACGATGCCCGTAGATCGCCAGCGCTGGAACGGTGTCACCACACTTCTGGGTGGACCTCGATCGCAGAGAGAACTGGAATCGTCTTTCGGGGACCCGAGTCTTTATGGACTTGAAACCCCAGACACCAGTGTGACCATCGGACTCAAAGACGGATCCTTCGTCCGTCTCTTCCTCGGGGATGAAACGCCTGACCGATCCGGGAACTACGCACGGATCGAGGGGTTTCCACAACTCGTTCTGGTCAGTTCGGCATGGGGCGAGGTCCTAAACGGATTGATCGCAGACCCGCCGATCCCGCAATGGCGTTACGACCTGAACGTCGCCGACGTTACCGAAGTCGTGTTCCTCATTGAAAACGAGGTGGTCGGGGCGCTCGCGCTCAACATCGATACGGATATCTGGCACGTCTGCAACCTTCCCCTGAGAGGGGATGCGGTTTGCGACGGCGACCGTGACATAGAGTCCTCGGTCGTTCTGGACCAACTGAATGTCATCGCTGATCCTCAATTTATAGGGGTTCAGGAAGTCGGCGATACAACCGACGACGTACAGGCTGAATACGGAATAAATGCCGAATCGCCGTACGCTACCGTGCGTTTTGAAATGGAAATCCAACAAGGGTTGCGGCAGGCGAACCAGATATCGATCACCCTCGGCGATATGACGGAGGACGGCAAAGGGATGTACGCCCTCGCCAATGAGCAGCCGGACGTGGTCATAATAGATGCCACATGGGGACAGACGATAAGGGAATTTTTTGACCTTCCAGCGGCGCTGGCAGCAGAAGAGTCCCCCGCATCCTCACCAGCCGGATAACTGCCCACTTTCCACTCTAAATCGGCCTGCTCACCAACCTGACGATCAGATTACCCGTAATCCAGGGCAATTCGTTCCAGCATCCCGTATGTTGTTGGTCAATCTTGTGTAGGTTTGGAACGCTGTGATCGGGAATGCGAAATTGCTCTCATTTCGAGATCTCATGCCTTCCACACAGAGCAGATAATGAAGCATCAATGCGGAGGAACGCTGAATGAATGCCGAGATCCTGGCTGTAGGCCACGAGTTGCTTATGGGCGAAATAGTCGACACAAACTCCTCATACATCGCCCAGCAACTCTCAGGGACCGGCATCACTGTTCAGTGGATGTCCCACATAGGCGACAACATTGATCACCTTTCCAATGCGTTCAAACGCGGTTTGGAACGCTCTGACGTAGTGATCTCCACCGGCGGACTCGGCCCGACATCTGACGACCTCACTCGCGAGGCCGTCTCCAATGCCGTCGGTGAAGCCATGAAGGTGGACCCGGACATACTGTCTTGGCTCGAGGGCGTGTTCGCCCGGCGCGGCATGGAAATGCCGCCCACCAACATAAAGCAGGCCACCCTGATCCCTTCAGCCACCAGCATCCCAAACCCGAACGGTACAGCCCCCGGCTGGTGGGTGGAGAAGGACGGCAAACACATCGTCATAATGCCCGGCCCACCCCGTGAGTTAAAAGAAGTATGGGAAGCAACGGTGGGGCCAAAATTCGGCGAGATCTCAGGGAGTGGTGTAACTGCAACACGTACTCTGAAGACTCACGGTCTGTCCGAAGGAGGCATCGACGAAATCCTGTCTGATCTGTTTGGGCAGGACAACCCTTACCTCGGAATATATGCACACGCAGAAGGCATCCACCTCAGGATGATCGGTCGCGGGCCTGATCAGAAAGCCGCCGAAAAGATTATCGAACCGGTCGAGGCAGAGATACGACGGCTCATAGGGGATTCGATCTGGGGAACCGACGATGACACCCCGGCGGGCCGCGCAGCCTCGATCTTGATAGATCGTAAACAGACCCTGGCTGTAGTTGAGGGCGCAAGCTCAGGAGCCCTCGCTTCGATGCTCCATGTGTTGCCAGAACGAGAAGCTTTCTTCAGGGGAGCGCTCGTGCCCGGTTCAGGGCCAATCCACGCCGGACATGAGCCCGCGACCATCAACCCTGATGGCGCACTAACCCTCGCGCATATAGCGCGAAAAACACTGTCGGCAGATGTGGGGGTTTCGGTAACGCCCGTGAACCTAGACGACGGTAACGTCTACATAGGCATGGCGTCTGATTCAGGGACGCATGTGGCCCAGGGCCGCTTCCCACGCCGGAATCCGCAGTGGGTGATTCAAAGGTCTGCCACAACGGCGATCGTCCAGTTGCTGGCGGCGCTCTCGACGGACCAGATCTGAATCTGGCGTTCGTTTCTCCGGACACAAGACGCTTCCGCTCCTGCCCCACTACTCGCGGGCGGCTGTGATTCCTGTATCAGTAATCGGCGCTATCATGTCGACATTGGGACAGGCTGAAGACAGCTATCATGGAGGCTCCGGATGACACAGACCAAGCAGTACGGAAGCGGCGCTGACGCCAAAATCTCGGTCGATCAGGGCGCCGATCTGTTCGTGGAATCGATGCTTGCAAACGATGTCGATTACCTGTTCATCAACTCAGGAACCGACACATTCCCTATCCAGGAAAGCCTCGCCAAGTACATCGATCGCGGCCAGACCGTCCCGGAGACCATCCTCTGTCTCGACGAAAAAATGGGCATGGCCGCCGCCCACGGATACTTCATGGTTTCCGGCAAGCCGCAGGTACTGCTCGTACACGTTGACGCCGGAACGCAGGCCGTTGGCGGTGCCGTCCACAACGCCCAGCGAGGACGTGCCGGAATCGTGTTCTGTGCCGGACGTGCGCCATACACTTTTGAAGGGGAGTTGCCGGGTGGAAAGAACATGAGCATCCACTGGATCCAGGAGCAGATAGACCAGGGCGGTGGCGTTCGTGGGTTCACAAAATGGGACTACGAAGTCAGGCGTCCGGAAAACCTTCAACAAATCATGCAGCGGGCGTTCCAAGTCGCCAGCACAGAACCGGCGGGTCTGGTGTACGTAACGCTTCCCCGGGAAGTCCTGATGGCGCCGATCGAGACGGCCACCATCCCAGCGGCGTCCCGGCACTCCCGGGCGACAACGCCCCAGGCGGACCCGGAAGTGCTATCTCAGGCTGCGTCCATACTTGCGGCCGCCCAACGCCCCCTGATCATCACGGCCCAGTCTGGTAGGCACGAGAACGTGGTGCCCCACATGGCCGAGCTCGCAGAACTGATCGCCGCACCAGTGATCACGGAACGCGTCCGTCTGAGCTTCCCGAGCGACCACCCAATGGCTGCACCCGCCGCGCTCGAGGCCGACTACATCCGGAATGCCGACGCCATTCTCGTGGTCGATTCCGATATCCCGTGGATTCCAGCGAACACCCGGCCATCTCCGGACGCTGCCGTCGTATGGATCGATCAGGACCCGGTCAAAGACTCCATCCCACTTTGGACATTCCCGGCGGACATACTCATGGAGGCGGACTCCTCCAAGGCGATCCCTGCATTAGTATTTGAAATCCGGGAACAGATGACCGCAGCCCAGTCGCACGCCGCCGAAGAACGAGCGACTAGCACCGAGGCTACCCACGCGTCGATAGTTTCCAGGCGACGAGATCAATCCGAAAGTTTCGCCACCGAGTTTCCGATCCTTCCCGACTGGCTCTCGTACTGCATCGGTCAGGTGATGGATGAAAACGACATCTTGCTAAACGAGACTGTGACCAACAGCGGCTCTGTCATTGCCAACATCCCGCGCACAAAGCCGGGGACGATGTACGGCAGCGGCGGATCAAGCCTTGGCTGGGCCCTTGGCGCGGCGTTCGGGGCACGACTTGCGGCTCCCGGCAGTAACGTTGTCTGTGCGGTGGGCGACGGTGCATTTGTGTACGGCTGCCCGACCTCGAGCATCTGGGCGGCGCAGAAGTACAACGCTCCGTTCCTGACGGTGATCTATAACAATCAGATTCACAACGCTCCCCGTGTCAGCCTGCTAGGCGGCTACTCTGAAGGCGTCTCGGAACGCACCAGTAACTGGGTAGGCATGGAGATATATCCATCTCCAGACTACGCGAAGCTTGCAGAGTCTTGCGGTGCATACGGCGAGAAAGTGGAAGATCCGGCAGAGGTTATCCCGGCGCTAAAACGTGCATACGACGCGTTGGCCAATGGCCAGCCTGCGGTCCTGGACGTGCGAATAGCGAGGCCGGCGGCATCCTAAAGTGAGAGACATCAAAAAACATGCACCTGACCGTTCGCCTACGCTGAGGGAATGAGCCACAAAATATCATTCTGATGAACTTGATATGAGGGTCTCCCTGCTAGATAACATCTGCATGTCGGGCATACTCAAACTTTGCCGATAATATGATTCTTGAATCAAGTCGAGGACAGGTTTTTCACCTCGGATCACGATGACACGGAGTAGTAAGTGACATGGAGCGTTCATGTCCGCCCCGGCAGACACAAGACGCGAAAAGGCCCGGGCAATTGTGCCCGGGCCTTTTCTTTTTCTCTAAGCCTGCGTTAGCTCTCGATAAAGCTGCGGAAGCCTGGTCGGCAACATTGTGATGTCCGACAATACCTCGTAGCTCATGTCCTGCATCATCGTCTTCAGGTAGTCGTGCCCGTTCTTGTCCACGGTGAGACAGAACGGTGTCACCCCCTCCTTACGGGCCTCGTCGAAGGCGACACGAGTGTCGTGCACAGCGTACTCCTTCTCGACCCCCTCACGACTGTATCCGCGATCCTGTGGCCTGCCATCGGAAATCATGAACAAGATCCGTGACTTGGCATCCACCTGCGTCAACTTGCTAGTGGCGTGGCGAATCGCCGGTCCCATTCGGGTCGCATGGAGTGGGGCGATTCGGTCAACCCGTTTCGGGATAGACGGACTCCAGCGCTCCTCCATCTCCTTGATGACATAGAACTCCACGTTCTCCCTTCCGTAGCCTGAGAAACCGTAAATTCCGTACATGTCTCCGGTCTGCTCAAGCGCGCTCGTCAGGAGGATAATCCCCTCCTTCTCGATGTCCACGATGCGCTTGTAAGACCGTCTCAATCCTTCCGCACGACGTGACCGTAACCAGACCATGTACTCGACTGGATCGTCCGGGGCGCCCCAATCATCGGTCGGACGTTTGTTCTCGTCGATAGCCTCGGCGGTGGATGCGCTCATGTCCAGAAGGAAGGCAACAGCGACGTCACGCTCGACCTTGTTCCGACGCCAGAACACCTTGTCGCTGGGCGTAGTGCCGGTACGTCTGTCAATGACCGACTCGATAACAGCATCAAGGTCAAACTCTTCGCCATCCTCTAGTCGCTTCACCTTGCGGAACATCTCCGGCATTACCAACTCAAACTGCCGGTGGATCTCACGAACCAGTGCGGAATGCTCGTTAAGCGTGTCCTGGTAAAACTGCGGCTCGCCCTCAGCCATCTCTTTTTCGTGAACGACACACCATTTTGGCTTGTAGTCGTTGGCACGGAAGTCCCACTCCGGGTACACAAAGGTCTTCGGCTCTGTCGCTTCCAGCGGGCCGCCCTCTTCTGGCACATGGACTAACGGGCCGTCGCCAAACTGTTGGTTGTCCGGATCGCGCTGCTGCATCTCCTTCATCAGGTTTTCCAGCATCTCATCCATCTGCTGTTGCTGACCCTCTTCGCCCTCCTCCATCTCACCCTGTTCGAGCTCCGTGGAGTTCTTCAAAAGCTCTTCGAGTTGTTCCTGCGTGATCGGCTCAGGCTCTCCGTCGAAATCGGCGGAGTCCATCGATATCTGTGACAAGAGTTGGGCCATCTCCGGCTTGAACTCGCCGCGATAATCCACGTCTTCCGGTGAGTCATAAGACTCCTCGTCGATTTGCTCCTGCTCATCCGTCTCAGCAGCCTCTCCCGTCTCTTCGCCGGCGCTTTCACCCTCACCGCCAAACATTTGAAGAATCTCGTCTGTGTTCTCTTCTTCATCCTCGTCCGGAATGTCGTCGTCGAGGTCAACGTCCTCGAACTCTTCTTCAGGGATGGTGTTGTTCGGCACGTCGGCGATCATGGCGTAAATGCGAGTCGCCACCTCGGCCGAATCCTCAACTGTGGCGCCGATCTCGGACAGCATGTTCACGAGGCGACGAATCTGCTGCGCGATGTCGGTGAAGTCCTTCGGGACCTTGATGCTGCCGGTCTGCCTCAGGCTGAGTCGAACGATGAATTCGATCATCGCCTCCCTCATCGGCAGCCCTTCGATACGCGGACGTTCTCGCAGCGAAAACTCTTGGGTTTGTAGATAGCTGGCGGCCAGTCCTCGATACTCGTGCAAGATCCTAGAGTCCAGGCGCGTATCCTCGACCACCGTGAAGATGTCGAGACCCAGAGTTCGGTCGGTAAACATGTCAAAGAACCGGCCCATATCTGTCAGGTAGGCCGTTTCTATGCCGCCCTCTTCTTCCTGCGCTTCCGGAACACTTATTCCTGGTATCGCGGCCTCTGCAAGTTCAGCAACTACTGCAGACACGTCGGTCGCAACCTTCGCCGCAGGTTTCATTTGAGGACGGAGGTCCTCGAACAGCGTCGACGGGGTGTCAAAATCGAACTCAAAACTGCCGAATTCTATGTGGCAACTCTGGTGCGTGGCGATAACTTTGTACCAGCCGAAGTTCTCGTCCTTTTGGGGGAAGCGATCGGCTACCGGCGGTAAATAGATCGTGGTGCCTTCGGTCGTTGCGCTCTGCTCGTCCACCCAGCCGATCTTCTTGTCGACGATCGTCGAGGTGGCGTTGACCTCTATGTCCCGTGCGGACAGCGCACTGCAGTATGTCCTCAGCAGATCCTTCACACGATTGAGTTCCACGCCCGAGGAAAGTTGGTCGAGGGACTCCCGAGAGCGCGCTGACTCCAGCCGGTAGAAGGCAGGGCCGGACTCCGGGGACTCTGCAATGGCGCGCATCCCTTCCCGGTGCCACTCTTCAAACTGGGAGGGGCTTAATCGATCTAGGATGTTCGGCGCCTGAGTAATAAGTAGGTTCACGGACGACGGCGATGAGGCCAGCGGTTCCTCCGCCAGTTCCAGCAATCGCTGCCTGAACTCGGTTGGAACATGGTTCACCGCATTGCTGGCCCCGGCAAAGAACTCACCGATGGCCGTCTGCTCCACAGCGATCAACCTTCTGGCAATCATAAGCAAGCGGGCGCGGTATGCGGGTTCAAGCGCCGTCAGCGAAGTCGATGCGGAATCGTAGAGGCTCTTAACCTCACGCCACGAGTGTTCCGCAAGGTCGTGCGACACGGTGATAAAAGCGTCCCTATCCTCACCAAGCCGCGGGAACAACCGCGCCGCCTTGACCAGACATTCGTCCGCAAGATCGTACGACCGACGCGATAGAACCTGGAGCGATTCACCGAAGCGCGTGAACTCTGCAAAGGTCAAAGACTCAAGAAGCTGCGGGCTGATTTCATAGAAATGGCACGCAAGATTGCTAGACTTCCAAGTGCCTCTGTAGAGCGCCCGACCAAGGTTGGCCCAATCGTCCACGTACCGCGGTCGGAGACGCGTCAGCGCGTCCGGGCTGGCCTTGAAGAATGAAACGGCTAGGCTCGGGGAATCTTCGCAGAGACGTCCACCGATCGCCGCCCACCTTATGAACTGACCGGAAGGAAGTTGACGCTGGACAGCCGGACTGGCCTCCAAGTATTCGGCCGCTGCCTCCCATGAACGTACAGCCTTACCAGCGATCGCAAGCGCATGGTTGGCCCAATCGAGCAGGTCCTGCGGGCGCAGCCGATTTTCTAGCTCGGAGTATGCCGCTGTGTACTTTTCAAGTACTGCGGAAGGAAACCGTTCGAGTTCTTTCTCGATGGTCGCCATCTCCGGTCCGAGGTCACCTGCTGGCGATGAATCGTTAGTGGTCAAGTTGTCTCATTCCTGGCCCCAGGCCAATAAATTCAGGCAATAACGTTCAGGCTTTCCTGAGGCAATCGATTAGTTGTGAAACGATCATCCCGGTTGATCCCCAGATAACGCGGCCATTGTATGCGTAGGTTGGCCGTATGACGTACCCAGATTCGTCCATGCGGGTCTCATCCCGATCACACGAACCATCCATCAACCTAGATACGGGCACAGTGACCACTTCACTCACCTCACGCTCACTTAACTTCAGGTCATTTGATCGAGAGAGCCAACCGGTGAACGGGCTGAGCGCAAACTCTGAGATTGTAAGTAGAGGGTCAAGGGTTCCCCACACTTCAATTTCAGATTCAATGACACCGATTTCTTCAACGGTTTCCCTCACTGCGGTAGCCGAGAGATCTTTATCTTCAGCGTCTACTCTGCCACCGGGAAACGCCATCTGCCCCGTGTGGTTCCGCAAGTTTTGTGATCTCCGAATGAACAACACGGACAGATCATCGCCGTCCATGCAAAACGGTACCAAGACCGCCGCCGGCCGGCCGGCTATATCGTTTTCGCCGGTACCACTCCGCTCGCGCAACGTACTTTCAATGCGATCACGAGACAGGGCCGGGAGCGTTGCCCTGGCGCTGTCTCGTGTCACATAAGGTACGTTCGGGCCACCGGTCATCAGGCGAATATCGTGGTTACTACCTCGTCCACGCTGCGTTGCATCTGCTCGTCGTCGGTGATACCCCACGTAACGGCGACCTGACAGGCCCGTCGCGGTGCGACGCCTTGTTTAATTAGCCGTGCCGCGTATATGAGCACACGGGTACTCGAGCCTTCTGCGAGGCCGTGATCCCGGAGGTTACGAATTTTGTCGCCCAACTTCGCGAGTTGTTCCGCTATCTCAGAATCCACGTCCGCCTCGTGTTTGATGATCTCCATCTCCACCTCAGGTGGTGGGAAGTCAAACTCGAGGGCGACAAAACGCTGTCGGGTACTGTGCTTCAGGTCCTTCAGAGCGTTCTGGTATCCGGGGTTGTAAGAAACGACCATCAGGAAACCATCAGCCGCCTCGACCACCTGACCGAGCTTGTCGATGGTCAGCATTCGCCTGTGGTCCGTGAGTGGGTGGATGATGACAGTCGTGTCCTTGCGAGCTTCGACTATCTCGTCCAGGTAGCAAATACCGCCCACCTTTACGGCACGGGTAAGCGGGCCATCGACCCAGCGCGTGCCGTCGGCGTCCAAAAGGTATCGACCGATCAGGTCGCTGGCCGTCATGTCTTCGTGACATGCCACGGTAACAAGCGGAATCGCGCTCTCGCCGTTGTTGCTTGCGGGCGCCTTCGTCCCGTCTTGTACAACGCTCAGTGGTTGGCTGAGTTTCCACGCCATGTACTCAACGAATCGGGTTTTGCCCACACCAGTCGGACCCTTCAGAAGGATCGGGAGTCTTTGCTGATATGCGGCGGTAAAGATATCGATTTCATCACTCAAAGGAGCATAAAAAGGCTCCTCAGCGACCGTGTATTCTTCAACGCGATATTCCCGGTACTCGGTTGTCGTCATTACCCGTTGTGCCTTCCCTGGGATGTATTTGGAACCCTTATCGGGTTCTGTCGGTCCACAATTTTTTCACCGTTGCGGCGAGCGCCGCCCGGTCCTCGTGGTTTCGGACCATCACGTCGGCCCTTTGTTCTCGTTCTTCGTTGGTCAACTGAGCACGCACCCTGGCGCGCGTCTGTTCGGGTTTTTGATTGCGCTGGCGTTCAAGCCTCTCTAGAACATCTTTCTCCCGGGCTGTTACCACCCAGATCTCATCGAACAGGTTCTCCCATTCAGCCTCGAACAGAACGGCCGCTTCAACGATAAGGACATCTGTGCCCCCACCATCCCGCTCTCCTTCCATTCGATCCTTTAACTCTTCACGAATTTTAGGCCAGACGATGTCAGTCAATCGCTTCAAGTTCACGGGGTCATCGAACACGATTCTCCCGAGCTCTGTTCTATCGATCTCCCCATCTGAGCCGATGACCACGTCGCCGAAGACTTCGACGATCTCGTCCCACGCCGGCCGCCCATTTCGATACGTTTCATGCCCCACGATGTCGGCGTCTATGACCAGTGCGCCGAGTTCTCGCAGGATGCCAGAAGCTTCACTTTTCCCCGAACCGATGCCGCCGGTCAGGCCAATTGTCAACACGGTAGCGTGGTTTTCACGATTGAGGGCAATCTCCGCAAACTAACAGCCGCCTATTATAGTGCGGTAAGGATTCCAAAGTAGACATACCGGGCAACTACATACCCGTACGCGCGTAACCCGGGCGAGAATTGATGACAAACGACGATATAAATACACAGTTCAGGTCTCTGCCAAGTGTCGAGCAGCTCCTTCAGGAGTTGGTACTCGGCGGTCTGGCCGGAGCATACTCCCACGCGGCCGTCGTGAGCCTTGCCAGACAGCAGCTTAACGACACCCGCGATTCGATTAGGGAAGGCAAAGATTCACCCTCGCTGCAACAACTTGCGGCAGACATCATGGCGCGCGCTGAGGAAGAATGGTCGCCATGGCCACGCCCGCTCGTGAACGCGACCGGCGTGGTCATCCACACCAACTTGGGCCGCGCCCCACTCAGCAAACCGGCGATGGCCGCCGTCAATGCGGCTGCCGGGAGTTACAGCGATCTCGAGTTTGATGTGCGTGAAGGATCCCGTGGATCAAGACAAGCGCATATCAGCAGATTAATTGCAGAAGTCACCGGCGCAGAGACTGGCCTCGTGGTCAACAACAACGCCTCGGCCATCATGCTCGGCCTCAGCGCTGTAGCGGGACCAGGTGGGCCAAGAGAAGTGATCGTCTCGCGGGGCGAGGGCGTGGAGATCGGCGGTGGGTTCCGTATACCGGACGTACTCAGACAATCCGGTGCAACTCTGGTTGAGGTCGGCACCACCAACCGCACTTACACTCGTGACTACGCCTCTGCCATAAATGAAAACACTGCAGCAATCCTCAAAGTCCATCCGAGCAATTTCCGGGTGATCGGCTTCACGCATGAGGCAGAGTTGGACGAACTAGTCACGCTAGGCCGTGAACGCGGCGTGCCCGTGCTGAATGATCTCGGAAGCGGCTGCCTGCTGGATACGACACGTTACGGTCTGGCTCCCGAACCCACCGTTCAGCAGAGCGTGAACGCCGGCGTCGAACTGTCCTTTTTTTCTGGAGACAAGCTGATCGGCGGGCCTCAGGCTGGCATCATCGCAGGTAACACAGAGTGGGTAGACCGACTTGGACGGCATCCACTGGCCCGCGCCGTACGGATCGACAAGATGGGGCTCGCCGCGCTCTCGGCGACCCTGACCTCGTTCCTGAAGGAAAAAGCTCATGAAGAGATCCCCGTTTGGCACATGATCTCGATGTCCATGGATACGATCACCGAGACGGCCGAAGGCTGGCTGAAAGAGATCGACTCACCAGCCGTAAGTCTTCGTGAAGGTCAATCGACCGTTGGAGGCGGCAGCCTGCCGGGCGAGACACTCACCACCACATTACTGGCTGTAATCCCACCCGATTCAGCGGATGCTTTCGCCCGGCGGCTCCGTTCGGGGCCGACGCCGGTAATCGCACGAATAGAGGACGAGGTAGTTGTCCTAGACCCTCGAACGGTGTCAGATGGCCAGTCCGATATCGTGGTTGAAGCCGTCAAGTTGGCACTCAAAGCCTGAAATTTCACGGATACTTGGAGAAAGTACACGATGGCGACCATCAGCGACCCCACCAATTTCTCAAGAAACCGAACCTATGTGGTATCGCCGGTCGTCAATGAAGACAGAACGGCGACGTTCCGTTTCGCAGCGCCCAACGCCCGTGAGGTCCATTTCCACGGTTTGAGTTCCAGCGCGAAAGGTGAATTCATCGACCCGCCAAAGTCGATGTCGAAGAACAACGAAGGCGTATGGGAGATCACAATCGGTCCGGTGAAACCGAACATCTACCGGTACAACTTCATCGTCGATGGCGCTGCCGTAAATGACCCCAACAATTCAGAAGTCTCCCAGAACGAACGTACTCTCGGCAACTTTGTAGAGGTCCCCGGAGACGTGCCTGCCATCTACGAACTCGACGACGTGCCGCATGGGAACGTAACGATGCGCTGGTACCGATCCACCGCACAGGCCGTCCCACGGCGGATGTACGTTTACACACCGCCCGAATATGAGACAGGTGATGATCGGCATTACCCCGTGCTCTACCTTCTGCACGGGACCGGCGGATCGGAGGCGAACTGGACAAACGAAGGCCGGGCTAACTTCATCCTCGACAATCTGATCGCGTGTGACGCCGCCGTGCCAATGCTAGTCGTGATGCCATACGGCCGAGCCTACCCGCAGATAAGCCGGGAATCAGGAAGCATCGGTTTCCGCGAGAACGTCGAGCTCTTCGAAAACGAATTGCTCACAGACGTCGTTCCGGAGGTCGAGTCCAACTACCGGGTCCTATCAGATCGAAACAATCGGGCAATTGCTGGGCTCTCAGGAGGCGGCGGGCAGTCCCTCGCCATCGGGTTGAGTAACCTGGACAAGTTTGGTTGGATAGCCGGATTTAGCTCGGCCATCCGCGAGTCAGAATTCGAGCCTGTATACGGTGGCGGACTAGCGAACGCCCCATCTCCCAACATGCTCTGGATCGGATGCGGTGATCTCGATCACCTTTACGATGTGAATCGGGCTCTACTTGCCTGGATGGATCAACGAGGTGTTGACCATATCGCCCATCTGACGGGCGGCGGCCACGACTTCCAGAATTGGCGGCGTTACCTGCATGATGTAGCTATGCGACTATTCAAACAGGACACCCCGTAAAATCGATCGATAGAACATGTCACCTGCACGTAAGCGCAAAAAGGTCCGCAATCCTCCATCACCAACGCCGGGGTTTGACGCCGCTTTTGTCGATTTCAACATCGATCTCCACGGCCTTTTCATTCGGGACGCGTTGATCGTTCTGGACAAGCATTTGCAGGTTTGTTTCGCCGCGAATGCCCCCGTCATACACGCCGTTCACGGACATGGATCAGGAAGAT
>JAAZYK010000041.1 GCA_014239685.1 Dehalococcoidia bacterium
TTGCCGCTACTGGACCGCGTACAAACACGTCTCCGAGTGGGAGTCTGTCGAGTGGGACTACTAGACCGCTCCGACACCTCGTCACCAGAGCCGTTAGGTGAGACCTGCGTCTGAACGTTTTCGGTATCCGGGACTGCTGCGGGCGTGGGCGCAGAATCGGCAGTTTCCGAGGCCGCCCGCCGGGTAGGCGTTCGCCGTCGAGTAGTTGTACGAGTACCCGTACGAGTGCTCGATCTGCGTGGAGTCGCTGTCCTGCGTCGGACCGTCCTCCGACCGTTCCCTGTTTCCGAACCGGTTGATTCTTCTGGAGACTGCACTTCTACGGCAGGAGCCGTTGAGGCAGACCGAGCAGAGCCGGAACCGGCGCTGGTATTGCGGGTGCGCCGGGCCGGAGATGCGGATGTCTCCCTTCGTCGCCGGTCGGACCAAAGACCCGTGAAATAGGTTTTATTCAACTTGATCACGACGTCCGCGACGTTGCCCGCCTCGCTGGACAGGTTGTTGTCGAACGCCGCTACTTCGATGTGTTTTCCCTGGTTCCTGGCGGTCTGAATCGCCGGAAAGAAGTCGCCATCCCCACTAACCACGATAGCTGTGTCGTAAAGGTCCATGAACGCGAACGCTACGAGATCCGTAGCCATGTACACGTCAACGCCTTTTTCCACCATCGTCTCGCCGTGTCGTTTGGAGACGCCCATCCTTACCTCAAGATACGGCGTTTCGTACATCGTCTGGAGGAACTTGCCCTGTTCCGTGGCGATATTTGGATCGCGTTCGGAATCCTGACGGATGTTGTAGTAGTAAGTCCGGATCAACCGGCGGTCGCCCGTAATCTTTTCGGCGAACTTTCCAAAGTTCAGATCGTGTCGTCCGCAGACTTCTCCGAGGACGTGGTAAAGGTTGCTCCCGTCGATGAACACCATGATTCGTTCATGGCGATCTCCGTTGGGAGACGTAGCCGATGTCGGCATTAAAGCCTCCGTACGGGTCCTACGTACGGTCAGGAATTCCGGAGGTGCATGGCGGGCAAATGCCCGGATGGGCCGGTCGCAGCGAAATTAAAGAGGCGCTTGCGCGCGGGGAGATCGACGTGGACCCGTGAGTATATATATGAAAGATTCGATCCGGCCGTCCTTCAATAATACTCCCAATAGCCTCTCAAGCGGTCGTCTATTTGGTGCGAGTAGCTGTGTAAAACCCTACACATGGGCGCGATTGTCTCGATTTCAATCGAGAAATTAGTCGCATGCGTCTAAAAGTACCCTGGCAACATGGCCAATATTCAACTTTACGAGTCTGTGTGCGGGATATCACAATGTATTAGAGGGTTATCGTTATTGTACGTAATCGTCGTAACGAAACTCGTAATTGAATTGACCTATCGTTGCGAGGTTTGTAGCCTAACGCTCGTTCGGCGGTCGTAAGCCTTTCGGTTGTTTTCCCATAAGGAAGACAGTTTTAGTCCGGGTTGTGTAAAAAGAATCCGAGCTGAACAGATGGGAGGCATGGGCGTTTTCGCCGTTCAATCGACTACTTAGGAGGGCGACTATGACTTGGGCAGAACGAGTCGGCGATCTAGCGACTCAACTTGCACTGGTCCTGATCAATTTTGGTCGGATCTTCACTCTGATTCTCAGAGTGCTCACTGACAAGATCGACGGCTTGGTTACTAACCTCGCCGAAAAGGGTGAGGGTGGCATCACCCCGACAGGCTCACTGGGCCGTGTATGGGTAAGCCTTCCGGCTGCGGTGGCATGGGGTGTCGCTGCGATAATACTGCGAACCGCATCTATCGTTACGGTGTTTGCTCGTCAACTGGCGGTAACGCTGGACGAGTTCCTTCGCGCACTGGCCGAAGAGGGCTCCGCCCCGGGTGGATCCGCAGACAACAACGCTTAGCGATTAAGGCTCGGTCATTTTGACCACGTACGAGCAAGACCCGCTAAACCCGCCGGGGCCGGATGAAAACTCCAGTCCCGGCGGAGCGTTCACATTAAAGACGTATCTAGCGGAACACACTCTGCAGTTTGTCCTTATCCGGGATCAAACAAATGGTGTGTTTAACGCAGTGGTGCAGGTCGCTGTAAAGTTGGCCCTGGTACTTACGGGTCTGTGGCGTGCTATTGCTACATCCTTAAATGCGTTCCCAGCCGGACTTGGCGTACGTTTGGCGTACAGTCCTGATCATTCGATACCCACTCCTGCGTATCAACCTCTCCGAGCAGTCGGGGCGGTTCGTGAGGCAATTGCAGTTGTCGCACGCGTTGCGTCTAGAGTGATGAGCTCGCATCAGCGGCTCGCATTTCGCGTACACGGGTCTCTTTTGGCCCACAGGACCCCTAACTACCCGACCTGATACGTGTCTGGTACTAAGTTGTTGTGTATCTTCTCGTCTAAACGACGATAAACCGCAACCAAACTTCTTCTTGGTGACTCTGATCTTGACGATGGCCCGCGCCCGGAACATGATGACGTCCGTCACCGTGGATCAAGGAACGACACGATTCCGGGTGATGCGCCTTACCGGTACACCAGATTATTAGGAGAAATACGTTGGCCGTTCAGACAGTTCCAACTTACGACTCACCGTGCCGAATGCCTAACGGCCTTCAGTGGTTCGAAGACGAGCTATTTGTCATGGACCAGCAGTCTGACCAGGTCTACGTCATGAATTCCGAGGGCTACGTCACCCGGGTTATGGACACACCGACCGAAAATGGCTCCGGAATTACCGTTGGCGGTGGATTCCTCTGGACGGCCTCAAACGGCATCACCAAATTCCGAGACTATCGACCGACCGACACACATATCGGCTGGATATACCAGCTTGATCTCATGACGGGCGCGTTTGTGAACCGGTGGCGCACTCCGGATGGTGGCGGCATACATGGCCTCGAATGGGACGACGGCAAACTCTGGGTTACGGCATTTCAGCCCAAGGCCATCCACATCTGTGATCCATTCGACAACATGAAGGTGATAGAGACCTTTGAAGTGCCAACAGAGCGTCTGCACGGTCTAGCCCGCGATGGAGATGGCATCTGGTGTGCCCACACCACCGATCAGATAATTGTCAAATACGACGTCGAGACCGGCGAAGAGCAGGATCGCATCGTTTTTGGAGATGACTCACCTGCGCCGCATGGGTTAACGATCAAGGACGGCGAACTCTGGTACTCGGACGCCGTCATGACTGGCGTCGGAGTAGGCCACAATGACCCGGACCGAGAAGGTCCAGAAATAGGCCGGATAACGAGGTAGCAGGGTCTTCCCCGAATCCACTTTCGGGCCCTCGAAGGGCTCTATCGTAACCACACTATAGGAGCGAATGACTATCGGCCCACGCGGTCGGCGAAAATTCGGTCCGTATGCGATCCAATCGACCCGGCAAGTTTTGAACAGAGGGGCACCGAATGCCATCGGTCGTAGACAGCCATCACCATTTCTGGGACCTGTCAGAATTCGACTACGAATGGATGCCAGAAGGCGACAACGTACTACGTCAGAACCGCCTGCCCGCCGATTTGAAACCGCTCATAGACGAAGTTGGTGTACAACGCACCGTGATCGTGCAGGCGCACTCCTCTATAGAGGAGGCGCGATGGCTGCTAGGCCTTGCTGCTGACAACGACTTCATCGCCGGCGTAGTTGTCTGGGTAGATCTAATCGACCCCCACGTCGGCAACACCTTGGACCAACTTCAACAAGATGCCCACTTCAAAGGCGTACGTCACATCTGGCACGATGAACCGGAAGACGACTGGATAATGCGCCCGTCCGTCTTGAACGGATTAAAAGAATTGGCGAGGAGAGACATTCCGTTTGACCTCCTGCCGCGCCCCCAGCACCTACCGTACATTCCGCGCGTCCTTGACGCTGTACCGGACCTGAAGACTGTTGTCGATCACATCGCCAAACCACTCATCTCCAACGGCGTGTTCGAGCCCTGGCTGTCAGACCTGAAGCGCGTCGCAGAGATTCCGCACGTCCACTGCAAAATCTCGGGCATGATCACCGAGGCCGACACCGAGAACTGGAAGCCGGCCGACCTGACACCTTACGTCAACCACGTAGTCGACATGTTCGGCTACAACCGACTCATGTTCGGTAGCGATTGGCCCGTATGCACACTGGCCGGATCATACAAACAAGTCTTCCACGCCGCATCACGTGCACTGGGCAGAATGTCTGTCGCAGATAGAACCGCCGTCTTCGGCGGCAACGCTGAACGCTTTTACGGGCTTTGATCGAGTGTATGGGTCCTAACAAATGTGATCGAATACGCATAGTTTGTTTATGCGGCCGTAATACAATATTTGGATGGCTGCACTTCTATCCGCCAGGAACATCACGAAGGTTTATGAAGATACCGTCGCCCTTCAAGATGTGACGCTCGACGTCGAGCAAGGCATGACCGGGCTACTCGGCGCAAACGGTGCCGGCAAAAGTACGCTGATGACTCTTTTCCTCGGCATCATTCAAGCGACATCCGGCGATTTCCAGGTCTTCGGTGAAGACGGCGGAGACCCGATCCAGGCCCATCGTTTAATCGGTTATTCACCCGAGTACGAATGCCTGCCGCCAAACGTCTCCGCTGCGGAGTTCACGACTCACATGGCGCGCGTAAGCGGACTCCCGCGCACGGAAGCGAGAAGTCGCGCAACAGACGTCCTCAGGCATGTCGGCCTTGACGAAGAGCGATATCGGCCGATGGGCACCTACTCCACCGGCATGAAGCAGCGGGCCAAGCTGGCGCAGGCCATCGTCCACGACCCTCAACTGGTCCTACTTGACGAACCCACGGCGGGTCTCGACCCTGCTGGCCGGCAGGAAATGCTTGAATTGATCGCCCAGACCAGCGATGACTTCGGCATCTCGATGTTGATCTCATCTCACCTCATGGGCGATATCGAAAGAACATGTGAACGCATCATCGTTTTGGAAGCGGGCGGTGTCGTTGAACAGGGTGACGTGTCCGGATATACAACAGACACAGAAACACTGGCACTGGAGTTTGACGAGGGGATCAAGGCTGTGGCGGAAGCCCTCACAAACAAGGGTATCGCTGTAACGACCGAAGGCAGGGCCCTCCTGATAGAGGAAGCATCTCAGGACGACCTGGACACCATACGTGACGTTATCGTGGAGACGGGCGCGCTTCTCCACCGAATGGCGCCGCGAACTCAAACACTGAGCGACATATTCCGGAGGCCGTCATCTTGAACGCGCCCGCGAGTGGACATGGCGTCGGTCTGGAGCAGCGAGAGGGAGAAGTCTTCGACCTCGGCTACCGTCACTACGATGGTCCTAGAGGAGGCCGGGGCAAGGCCTTCATGGCGGTTTACGATGACGGAATTCGCTCCGTGCTCGGTCTGGGTCGCGGCGTCGCCGCCAAGATGATGTGTGGAATCTCTGGCCTGCTTGTACTCGGGCCGGCGATCTTCATCATCTCGGTCGCCGGTTTTATGTCCTCATTCGGCGGGGAAACCGATGAAATCCGACTTCCCAAGCACGAGGACTATTACTGGTTCACCTTCATCATCTTGTTGCTCTTTGCGGCTATCGTAGGCCCGGCCTTACTGAGTCCTGACAAACGTAACTCCGTGCTCCCCCTGTACGCCGTTCGTCCTCTGAAATCGCTCGATTACGCAATCGCTCGATGGCTGGCATTTTTTACATTTGCGATGGCCTTCACGATTGGTCCACAAGTGTTGCTGTATCTCTCTTTCGTCCTGTCCGACGATAGCCCCTGGGGATACATAAAGGACAACGGTCGTGACCTGTGGGCCATATTCGTCATCGGCCTTATCCTTGCGGCCTTCATGACGAGCCTTGCTCTGGCTGCTGCATCTCTTACATCCCGCCGTGCTTTCGCCTCAGCCGGAGTGATCGCCTTTGTTTTTATCACAGCCGCGATTGGTGGATTCGGCGGAGAGATCCTGACCTCGGATCAGGACAGGCAAGAACACGCAGAAGGGGCTTCATCCAGCACAGGAAATCATGGCGATGAAGAAGTGCAGGCCCCTGACGGTGACGCCGCTCATTACATTCATCTGTTGATACTCCCGGATACGATGTTAGCCGGGGTTTCTAGTTGGACATTTGGTGATAGGACACACTTCCCCGTTTCGCCCTGGTACAGCGCTATGACAATTGCCGCCGTCATCGCCGGCGCGTTCGGGACAATGGTGTTTCGCTACCGGAAATTTGGGGGATGAACGATGACGTTATCCGATAATCGACCGGTCGCCATCGAACCGGGGGAAGAGGTCGCCAACTCAAGAGTGGAACCGACGATCACGGTCAGCAACGTCTCCAAATCGTTTGGAGATGTAGTTTCCGTCAACGACATATCTCTTGAAGTCCGGCCCGGGCTTACCGGCCTGCTTGGACCTAACGGGGCCGGCAAGACCACTCTGCTGAGGATGATCTGCGGCCTGACCCGACCATCCGGCGGCGAGATACAGGTGTTTGGGGAACCCGTACGTAATAACCCCGAGCTGTATCGGCGCATAGGTGTGATGCCGGAGCACCAGTCGACGTACGATTTCATGACCGGACGCGCTTTTGTCGAGTTGAATGCTCGATTACAGCAGGTGCCGGATGTCAAAACCGCCGTGGAACGGTCGATCGAACAGGTCGACATGCAGAACGCCCAGGATCGGTCAATAGGTGAATACTCCCGCGGGATGAAGCAGCGGATGCGGCTCGCCGCCGTCATGGTCCACGATCCCGAAATACTTTTGCTGGATGAACCCCTCAGCGGTTCTGACCCTCGGCAGCGCATCGAGTTCCAGGAGTTGATGGTGAGGCTGGCTTCGGAAGGCCGAACCATCATGATCTCCTCCCACATCCTCGAGGAGGTGGAGGCCGTCGCCGACCGCATCCTGCTCCTCGTATACGGCAAGCTCGCAGCGTCGGGCGACTATCACGTGATCCGGCAGAAACTGAGCGACCGCCCTTACATCGTTCGGGTTGGGGCTTCAGACGTTCGCGCACTCGCCGCCGGACTGATAACCGAACCATCTGTTGAGTCGATATCGATGGACGGAGAAGGGCATATCCAGATATTGAGTCGCAGCGTGCGGGAACTGCAACTTGCCATTCCAAAAGCCGCACAGACGCTCGGGATACGACTGACTCGGGTCGATCCACTGGACGACTCTTTGGAAAGCGTGTTCACGTACCTTGCCGACCGATAGGGCGGTCATCTACTGATGTTGACGATTTACAAGCTTTCACTCACGCAGATGTTGCGGCCAAAACGGTTGCTTATCCTTTTATTCATAGCGTCCGTCCCCATCGCACTGTCCGTCGTAGCGGCGATCTTTCCTCCGGATACCGATGATCTGGTTTCGTTTCGCGACGACTTCCTGATGGGCCCTATGGTGATTTCCGCTGTACTTCCCATCGTCACCGTCGTCCTCGGTACCGCGTCCCTCGGGCACGAGATTGAAGATCAGACGATGACATATCTGTTTTTGAAACCTGTCTCCCGATGGGGAATCATCCTTCCGAAGTTCCTGGCGACGATAACCGTCGCCGGAGTCGTGGTCATCGGCAGCGGAGTGCTCACAACGGCTATCGTCCCTGAAGGGAGCGTCACCACCTCGGTAGCCGCAGCAGTCGGGCTGGCGGTGGGTGTGCTCGCGTACACCTCCATTTTTACGTGGGCCGGACTCATGACGAGCCACGCGCTGGCGGTCGGACTCGTCTACGTGTTCGTGTGGGAAGCGGCGATAGTGGGATTCTTGCAGGGCGTTCGATGGCTCAGCATCCGCCACTACACGGAGGCGACGATACACGGATTTGACGACATCCAATTCGCCGGAGATACGGCAACCTTGAGCCTGTCTCAGGCCCTGGCGGCAGCCGGCATCGTGGTGGCACTCTTCGCAGCGCTCACGATACGACGCCTGACCCGAATGGACGTCGCGTAGCAGTCCATCCTGAACTCGATTCAGGAAACTACCGTTCGGCAGGGCAGGATCAATATCCTGTGGCGAGGTGGCCGTCCCCGTCCCCTAGAGTGTGGATTCCGGGTTCGGTGCCGCGGGTTAACAAACACTTATATACGCCGCAGGTAACGCTCACCTACCAGTCAGGAGACTTGTCATCCTCGTCTGTGGCTGTGATCCGCTCCTGCGCCGTTCCGTCGCGTCGCATCGAGAAAATATCTGAATCCCCGTCGCTGTCGGAAACAAAAACAATTCTGTTGCCGCTCGGCGAGAAGCGAGGATTCATCTCGATTGAGTTATTGGTGGTTAACCGCACAGGGTCGTCGTCTTCGCCACCGGTGGCGACCACGAATATCTCCGGCACCCCTTCACCTTCACGTTCTGTAACAAACACAAGGCTCTTGCTATCCGGCGCCCAGTCAAAGTCAAAATCGGCGCCAGATTTACGGGTGAGATTTCGTTCGTCATCTCCCTCATCAGTCATGATGTAAATTTCAGTCGCGTCGGTGTCACGGTTGGAAATGAAGGCGATAGATCGGCCATCGGGTGAGTAGATCGGGCCAGAGTCAGCGTTTTCGGTCAACTGGACCTCATCTACACCGCCGGGGTTTTTACGATGGATACCCTGCTGGTCACCATTGAGTACAGAGAAGACGATCCATTCGCCGTCCGGCGACCAGCTGCCGAGAGACTGCGGCGCGTCGATGGTCGACAGGCGGAACTTCTGATTGAGTGCCAGATCCATCACGTATATGAAATCCTTGCCCTCATGGTCTGAGACGTACGCCATCCGATTTCCGTTCGGACCCCATGCAAACGCTTTGCGCTCTCCATCACCTCCCACCGCGACTTGTTCAGATTCTCCCTCGCTATCCATGATGTACAACTCAAAGTTGTCACCGCGATCGGAGAGGAAAGCAATCTTGTCCCGGCCAGGAGACCATTTCGGATCCTTCTCGGTTGCGGACGTATTGGTCAGCCTTTTCACCTCACCGCCGGAGCCGGAGACGGTGTAGATGTCGGGATTATCGCTATCACGCTCGGACGTGAAAACAATGTCGTTGCTTGTACCTGCGCTGGAGCAAGCGATCATAGCCAGCGCCAGAGCGCTTGCTGTAATCAACGCCAGGGAGAACCTGGACAAGAACATGGCCCGTCTCATCGATTGCACTCCCATCAGTCCGCCGCCGACTCATTTTCGGGGGCGTCAGAACCAATGCGCCGGGTCAGGCGCGTCAACAACGATGCCTCTCCGATAACGGCGATCAATGCGCCGAACAAGGCAATGTAATAACCAAATAGCAGGATCGGCGAGACGACTATTACGTGCACATGGTTCGATGCCCCGGCATCGGTAACCGAAGTGATCGTTAATTCTGGAGACTGGTTCATAGTTGCGTGCTGTCTGTGGTGTGTCTCTCGCGCGGTCGGGCCCGTCACCGGGTTCTTCCCGTCGGATGTCGATCTTCTGGGGGGATGCTATTGATGCAACCCCATGAAGCGCACGCCGCGCCCGCGACGCGTTACGACCAGTTCACACGGTTCCGTTTAACCGTAATCTGTGCATTGTGTTCGTGAGATGGCTCGAGTGGTTCTCGTGAAGAGTGTCAGGGGTAACAATCTCCGCTCTTATGGAGTGTGGTCCGATACATCCCACCATCTGGCTTCGGGAGGTGCTACGCTTCGCCATCGTCAGCCAGAACGCTTTTTCGCCTGCTTTTCAGGCACGTAGTCAAGAATGATGGAGGGACCGGGGTTTTGAAGTTCGCATTTTTTATGATGCCGTTACATCTGCCGACGGAAAGTCCGTCGCTTGCATTTGATCGTGACTTGGATCTTCTTCTTTATGCAGAACAACTCGGTTATGACGAGTTTTTTGTTGGAGAGCACCACACGGCTGCATGGGAAAACATTCCGGCTCCAGACATGTTTCTGGCTAAGGCGAGCGGGCTGACCAGCGTCATAAAACTTGGCACCTCTGTGGTCAGTGCGCCTTTCCATCACCCATTTGAACTTGCAGAGCGTTTCGCCTTTCTAGACCATCTTTCGAAAGGGCGAGTGATACTCGGTCTAGGACCATGTGGTCTTCCGTCTGATGTCAAACTATTCAATATTCCACCGACCAAGCTGCGGCCGATGCTTGAGGAGTCGGTGGACATCATGGTCAAACTCCTCGAATCACCAGATCCTATCGACTACGAGGGTAAGTTCTGGAATTTGAGAGACATGGCTTTGCAGCTACGTTCTTACCAGCAACCACGCTTGAAAATGGCTATGGCAACATCCGGCAGCACGGGTTCCCTCGACCTTGCCGGTAAGTACGGGATGATGATCTTTTCTCCGTCGGCCCAGGCGCCACCGCCAGCCCTGCCGTTTCGAGAACATTACCCACGTTTGAAGGCAACAGCTGAATCACATGGTTACAGCGTGGAAAGAGAAGACACTCGGATTGCCACATACGTGTACCTGGCAGACACGAGGGAACAGGCCTGGGCAGATGTTGAGCAATCGATACAGCGTGATGTGCACGACTACTTCTTTGTGATCAATGGCAGTGCTGGTTGGGCAGATTCTCCGGATCAACCCGAAGAAGACATTACTCCGGAGTTTGTCGTCAAACGGCGCCGATGGATTGTCGGAACCCCGGACGATGCTATCGAGCAACTGGAAGCTCTGGATGAAGAGGTTGGGGGTCTCGGAGGAGTGATGATCACCACTCACGAATGGGTTCCACATGAGAAAAGTCGTTACTCCATGGAGCTATTTGCCCGTTACGTTATTCCCCACTTCCGCGGCCATTCCGCTGACCTGAAAAGAGAGTGGAAACGGACTCAGGATGCCCGTGCTGCGGGGACGCTTCCCGTGGTTCTCGGTCGGGACTTGAAAGACGAATATCCGGCCGGCGGGGATCAAACCAACCTGGATGTAAGAATTTAAACCTTCTCGAAAATGAATAGGATTTCCTATTCAACTGGCCGAATTTATGAGTACCGACAGGAACTAATATGCCATCACTGCAATCGCTGCTCGACCAGGTGGACCAGGCCACGAACGAGATCGTGGAGTTTCACCAATCGCTGGTGAGGATTCCTACCGTTAACACCGGTTTCATGCCCACCGGTGACGAGACAGATGTCGCCGTCTACATAAAAGACTGGCTTGCCAAAGAGGGCATAGATTCTCAGCTTCTGGCGCGTGACGAAGGTCGGGACAATATTATCTCCGTGCTACCCGGCGCCGATCATGAAAAGACGCGCTTGATGTACATGTCTCACACGGACGTCGTGCCTGTTGAAGACTGGGACAAGTGGCGTTTTGACCCGTTCTCGGCGGAAATATCCGGCGGCCGAATTTATGGCCGCGGTGCTTCCGACTGCAAGGCACTGCTCGCCAGCCAGCTTATGGCGGTGGCGATCTTCAAGCGGAACGATGTCCGTCTGTCCCACGGCCTGCGACTGGTGAGCGGCGCCGACGAAGAGCACGGTGGCCGCTGGGGATTCGGATGGCTTGCCGACAACCACCCGGAGACGCTTGAGTCCGAGTTTGCCGTGAACGAGGGCGGCGGCACACCGGTCGAAACCGGCAGCAGCCTCGCCTATCTCCTTGGTACAGGCGAGAAGGGACGTATGGAGGTTCACATCCGGTTTAAGGGTGTCAGTGCGCATGCATCCGTTGCGTGGACCGGAACCAACTCCAGCTACGCGCTGGCAAATGCTCTGGGAGCGATCGAGGGCTATGAACCGGACCTGGACACGTCGCTCGAATTCTTCAATCACCTTGGGACCTTTGCGATCGAAGACCGGCCAACGCCCGGTAATATCGAGTCAATAATTGCGCAGGCCAATGAGGATAATCCCCGGTTAGGCACCATTCTGAGGGCGCTATCCCGGATGACCCTTACGCCGACCATGATCAATGGCGGCATAAAGAGCAACAGCGTGCCGGAAGTGTTCGAACTGACATGTGATGTTCGCACGCTGCCGTTCCAGACGGAGGAGTACGTACGCGAACAGCTGGACAAGGTGCTAGAGGGTATTCCGGGCGTTGAGTACGACATTGACTACATGTCAGTACCTAACGAATCACCTTTTGAGACTGAGCTGGCAGAGGCCATCAAGCGAGCGCAGTCGCTCGCCGTGTCTCGGGACGACATCCAGTGGGTCCCGGCGGTCAGCAACGGCTTCACCGACTCCCGGTTTACCCGTAATTTGGGCATCGTTACCTACGGCTTCAGCGGCGTACATCCGGACGATGACCCAACGCTCTCAAAAGCTCACGGGACCGACGAATCCGTTGGCATCGCAAGTCTGGTATCCGCAACAAAATGCATGATTGCCCTCGCGTACGACATGTGTGGCGGAAGTTAGGTCAAGGCTAGTTAGAGGATTACGGATCTTCTGGGTACGTCGCAATTGCCTGTGGGTCTACCCCTGAAATCACATGACTGATACGTACCGCCATCTCGTAATTGGGCGCGGAATCATGGGTTCCGCAGCCGCGATGCACCTTGCAGCAAACTCCGAAGACGTGGCTGTTCTCGGTCCGACCGAGGCTATGGCAATAACAGACAGTGCTGTACCAAAAGCCAGCCATCATGACGCGGGCCGCAATGCCCACTCCCTGGATGAGGACCCCGTTTGGTCTGAGCTCGGTGCGACCTCGGTAGCCCGTTACCGGGATCTCGAAAAAACGGCAGGAATCGGCTTTTTCGATGAGATTGGTTACACGCGTATTCATCACGATGAGGCAGTTGTTGAGCGCTCTGCTAATCACGCTCTACGTTTCAGTGGCAAGCGACCCGAGGTCATGTCCGGGGATGAGGCTAATGAGCGCTTTCCGTTTTTCCACTTCGAACCGGGTGAGACGATTGGTTATCAACCAAAGGACGCCGGCCGCATAAATCCGCGTGGATACGTAGATGCTATGAGTACTGTGGCTGCCTCTAACGGTGCAGAAATCATCGACGATCACGCCGTAGAAATGATCGTCCGAGATGACGGTGTTCGAGTGCACACGGCAGGAGGGCAGACCCTGTTGTGCGAACGGGTGATCGTGGCTACGGGTGCATACAGCACATTCGATAACTTGCTTCCGATTCTGCTCCCACTGCACGTGCGCGGTCGAACCATAGTGATGGTTCCTGTAGATGACGCAACGTTATCCGATTTGAATGGAATGCCGAGCGTCGGATGTCATCCTGGAAATGGAAGAGTACGGACGTACTGGCACCCACCGGTTACCTATCCAGACGGTCAAAAGTACTTGAAAATCGGTGGTGGTCCAGAAGGGCCGCAACGAATTTCTAACCTGAATGAATTGAACGAATGGCTACGCTCTGATGGCGACCCTGAAATGGCGGATGCCTACCGTGCAGAACTTCATCGCATGATGCCTGGTCTGGACCTTTCTGACTCGGTAACCGCTGCGTGTGTGACCAGCGAGACGCATTCTCTACGGCCTTACGCCGAGGCGATTTGCGGCGGGAGAGTGGTCGTCCTAACTGGCGGCAACGGGCACGGTGCAAAAGCAGCCGATGCTCTCGGTGAGATAGGCGCATCCCTGATGCTTCAACAAGCCTGGCCGGGACAGACAACCCAGTCTCAGTTCGCTCTGCCTGATGCGGCCCGTTGACGGGTATTAGTTAACGGGCCGGGGATAGAAGACGGATCAGGCATGGAATTTCAGCCGACGTTTTGCCGATAGAGCGGGCTGGACATCTAGTCCCATGCAGCCCCCATCGCCTGGTAGAGA
>JAAZYK010000042.1:0-230 GCA_014239685.1 Dehalococcoidia bacterium
ACCCAGAACTCCCGTCACTCTCGGACCGGAACGCGGAGATCAACTCGGACGGGGACCTCAAATCCTACGAGCGCGCAGTGGCGAGAGCCGAGAAGAAAGGTGAGCCAATTCCGTCTAGGCCTCACTTCTGGCTCGGCGCCGACCAGTTCGGCCGCGACATCCTGACCAGGATCATGAAGGGAGCTCAAATCTCCCTCATCATCCTTACGATTGCCGTCACCGTCGGAATG
>JAAZYK010000042.1:240-13595 GCA_014239685.1 Dehalococcoidia bacterium
ACTTCGGTGGTTACTTGGACGAGGCATTAATGAGAGCGCTGGACGTGTATTTCTCGATACCGTTCATCTTATTAGCCCTAGTGGCGGTGATCGTCTTCGGGCAAAGTATCACCGTAATGCTTGTGCTTCTGGCGCTTCTGGCGTGGCCCCCGTTCGTACGAAACGTGCGTGCAGAGGTCCTAAGCCTGAAGGAGCGCGAGTACGTGTCTGCGGCCCGGGCAACCGGCGCCTCAGACGTGTGGATCATGTGGAAGCACATTGTGCCTAACGTGATCAACACCGTCATCGTGATCGCCACCCTCCGCGTCGGTCAATTGATCCTTTCGGAAGCGATTCTCAGCTTCCTCGGAGCCGGCGTACCGCCACCCACCCCAACATGGGGGGCGATGGTCGCTGAAGGTCGCGACTACCTGGCGTCCGCCTGGTGGATCTCGTTCTTCCCGGGTGTCATGATCTTCTTGCTGGTGATGTCACTTAACTTCATCGGCGACTGGTTCAGGGACAGGTTCGACCCGAGGCTTAGAAACTCGGTCTAACCAACCTGCCAGAAACCAGAGAACAAAAAAGAGGGCCACGCCGTTATGGCGTGGCCCTCTTTTTGTCAGGCACTCCTTGTCACCGTACGCCCCTACATGAAGCCGCCGGCAGCGTGAACAACTTCGCCACAATCAGGAGAAACGGCAACAGCAATCGCTTGGTTGATCCTAAATCTCAACGGCGTCTACCCCGACGACTCCGGGGTTGTTTTTTGTTCTTATCCCGAGACCGCCGCATCGCCAATAACGTCAGGACTACAACCAGAGCGGTAAGTAGTCCGAGCGTGATGATTTCATCGATGTAACCTCCCGCGCCGTGGAGGAGAATACCCGGAATACCGTTACTCATCACCTAGTTCTTTCTAACGCCAGTCAGGTCGATCATGCCAGAGAACACCATCTGGGAATTCAAGATTTAGCTTACAGTTGACCCGCGTGTCCCGGATCGATTGATGAGTTCCAGATAGACTGCAGGCCTGTACCAGTAGGGATTAATGGGGTATGAATCATCACCCCATCGTGACGACTATTTTTACTGCTCCGTCTTCCCGTTTCCTGGCGGCCTTGAAGGCATCATCTATGCGCGACAACGGAAACGAATGTGTCACGACGTCGGTCATGTCTATCGATCCTTCGTTTATCCATTTCAGCGCCTGTCGGAAACTAGATAGCTCAAGTTCGTCCTGTGCCCCTAAGGGGCTGTAAGCGGCGATCCTCTTGCGAAAAAAAGTGTCAAAATCAAACGGTATCGATTCGGCCGACTGCGGCACGCCAAACCAGACGATCTGACCGTCCGGGCGAACTAGGTCCATCGCCTGGCCGTGCGTCTCTTTCGTGCCAATCGCCTCGACAACGACGTCCGCACCCTCGCCTGTCAAATCAAGGACACCGCGTGTGGCTGCGTCAAATGTCTCACCAATACGATCATCAGATCCGAAACCGGCTCCGATCTCAAGTCGGTGCGCTATCGGATCGATTGCGATCACACGATCCGCACCGAGATGCTTCAACACAAAGTTCCAGAACAATCCGGCAGACCCCTGTCCCATCACGACACATGTCTGCCCGAGCAGGTTCGGCAATCGCTTTGCAGCAAAGATCACCGTCCCGAGTTGTTGGGCCATCAAAAGGTGGTCAGGTTGCTGATCAGAGGCTTCGGGAAGTACCGTCAGGAAGTTGGTGCCAAGCGCCTGGTACTCGGCAAAGCAAAGAGAGCCCCAGATTGCAGGCGTCACGAGCACACGGTCACCGTTCTTTAGATCAGTGCCGTTGGCCTCTACGATGGTCCCGATTCCCTCATGCCCCGGATAGCCCGGCCGCAGCGGGTACTCCTCCACTAGCCAACCGTAATCGACGATATGCAAGTCGCTGCCGCAGATCGACGCCAGCTCCATCTTCACAAGCACCTGTCCGTCTGTCGGCGTTGGAACAGGAACCTCGGTAAGGCGCACATCCCCTTTGTCGAAGGCTTGCATGGCGAGCATTGATTGGGTCAATTGAGCTCCTTGGTTTATTTACGGTGAAAGGAAGCAAGTTTACAAAGTACTTCTCCTAAAGTAGCAGGGGATAAGGAGGTAATTTGTGCAGCGATCAACAATCCTCAACGGACTATACTCGCCGTCATCCTACGCACGTCGTCCAGAACGAAAAAGACAACACGGAATAACGAGGTCTACCGAATGGCTGATTCCAGTCGCGTAATCATCAAGAACAGCCACGTCATCGACGCCACGTCCCAAGAGCCTCGGGAGTTGACGGTGGTGGTCGAAGGTACAGACATAGTCGATCTTGTGCCACCCGGATCGCCGGTCACAAGCGGCGACGCCCATGAGATCGACCTGCAAGGCGGATGGTTATTGCCGGGGCTGTGGGACGTTCACACACACATCGGGCGCGGCATCCCTGACCCGGGCTGGCGGGACGAGAGCATCGCCGAGCGCACGACGCGCGCCGGGCGTGACTGCATGAACGCTCTAGCACTGGGCATTACCGGAATGCGGGTGGTCGGCGAGCGCGAGTACGTCGACGTGGCCTGGAAGCGAGCGTTCGACTCGGGTTTATTCACCGGCCCATCACTCTTCACCTGCGGCTGGTTCATCACCACCACCGCGGGCCACTTTCTACGTTCTGGAACTGCGAAGGAGGTCGATGGGCCAACCGAGTTCCGCCGCGCCATTCGGGAGAACATCAAGAACGGTGTCGACTTCATCAAACTGAACCTGACTGGCGGGATTATGGGTCCACCGTGGGACGGGATGCAGAGTACTTTTCCGACACCGGACGAAATCGATGCGGCATTCGAGATATGCCACCAGCGCGGCTTCAAGGTGGTAGCGCACGCCGGTGGCACCCACGGTATCAAGACGGCGATCGCGCACGGTGCATGGACGCTGGAGCACGGTTATGTGCTGGACGATGAGGCAGTTACGATGATGGCGGAAGCGGGAACGTACTACGTTCCGACACTGGGTTTGAGCCACCTGAATCGGGGACCCGCGTACGCAGAATCGGAAATTGAACATGCGTGGGCGGAGGCCCATCCTGCCCCACCCGACTACGCGGCCCGCGCTGTTGTTGCAGCGGAGGCTCACGCTGAGGGGTTCAAGAAGGCCCTTGATGCGGGAGTGCCGATCGCCAACGGATCAGATCTTGCCCTACCGGACGGTGGTTTGTTGGAGCTGGCCCAGCTTGTGCGGCGCGGCATGACGGAGTGGCAGGCAATCGTTGCCGCCACCAAAACATCGGCCGAGGTATGCGAGGCGAGTGACCGGCGTGGAACCGTCGAGATCGGCAAAGCCGCCGATCTGCTAGTGATCGGTTCGAACCCGCTCAAGGACATCGAAAATGTGCGTGACGTAAAGCTGGTGATGAAAGACGGCCAGATCGTGGTGCGGAACTGAGCATTCACAATTCACGTTGGTCCCAGAACGTATGGCCGAATGTCACTGCGATCGGCGCATTCAGCCTTTTCGGGGGCGCCGTGGCCGCGACACGCGTCGTGGCACAGGATATCCCTCCGTTCACGCTGGCAGCGGTGCGGATCGGCATCGGAGCTGCTGTTTTGTGGGCGCTCGTACTGTTGTTCCACAGGTACGGAATGCGGGTGGATCGGCGCGACTGGAAGCTGTTTTTCGTCCTCGCCGCCTTCTACTTCACGGCCTTCCCGCTGTCGATGGCGTTCGGCTTTCAGGTGACAGAGGCATCCCGCGGCGCACTTCTAATGGCTACATCTCCTATCTGGAGCGTTGTGCTGGGCCGGATAACCGGGCACGAATCGCTGATCACCCGCCAGTATTTAGGGGTCGCCATATCGGTGGTCGGTATCGGACTGGTGTTTGGCGAAAGCACCCTGTCCCCGGCCGAGAGCGGCGGTGAGACGGCCAGCACACTGGCAGCGATAGGAGGCGCGGTACTGCTGTTGTTCGCGGCGGCGTGCGTGGGCATCTACGGCGTCGCATCTCAGCCAGCGTTCGCCCGCTACTCGGCGTTGAACGTGAGCGCATGGACAATGCTGATCGGCGTCATGATGCTCCTGCCTCTCGCTATCGTCGAGTTTGCCCTTGGTAACACCGGTGGCTTCAGTAGCCAGAATTCGCTTCTAATGCTGTTCCTAGGATCATTGGGGATCGCCCAGTTTATGTTCGTGTTCTCGCTGACACGTCTTTCTCCGACCCAGGTGGTCATTTACGTGAACTTCAATCCGCTTATTGCGACCGCCATGGGTGCAGCGCTTCTGGAGGAGACCCTGACGGGGACGTTCGTCTTTGGCGCTATTGCGGTAATCGTCGGTGCAGTGCTGGTGAACTGGCCCAAACAGAATCCGTAAGGACGATCATCAACTGATGGCGGTTGTCGCACGTTCACCGTCAAGAATCTGGACCTACCCAAAGCGAAAAATCAGCGTGTCCTGTAACGCTCTGCGGCGGCACGGGTATCGATAGACGGCGTTGGGTCTTGGAACGAAAGGCCGCCCATGTTGGCGCACGCAAAGACGGTCTGGTCTGGCGTCTGTTCGCGCAGTTCAACCCCAAACTCAGTCGTGAGTGGGCTGAAAAAGGAATCGAAGAGTCCATCAGCTATGGCGATGGACTTCGTCCGACCCAGATCGAGCAGTGAACTGGTGGTTCCGACCGGCTTGATTTCCACGTTTCTGCGCAAGATAGCACCTCGAGTCGCTATACCCACCTGCGTCGCTAGCAACCAGCCCAGGGCCTGGACATCCGCCTGGGTCCTATCGGTGTGCCCGGGAGCCACATTGTCGTTGTACCAGTCGAAGGGTTTCACGTCGTGAGCTGGACCTCGTATAAACATACATCCGGCTCCATCTGAAGCTTGCGAGAGTGCCCAGCAGGCATACCCCGGGTAATCGGAGGTCCAGACTGCCGGGTCGGAGCCAACTACCGAACCTGGGCACCCGAACCCGAACACACGCGCTATAGGCCCGGACTCGCCATCTACGATCATGATCGGTACCGTCTCATCTATTTCGTACTGCCTACCGCGTATCGAGGTAGCTAAGTCCGGAAGGAGCGCCGACGTAAAGCCGAGCTCGGCGTCCTGCATACGGTCCACGGCCAGTGCTGCGATTCCACCGATCTGCTGCGGAACATATGCTGCATATTCCATATATTCGCCATCAGCGCTCTCCCATAGCGGCGGGGATGATGCATTGCCGGACACTCCAATCCATACGAGGGCAGCGTCAATATCGGCCATCGCCGACACTCGCCCTGTTACCGACGATGCAAACTCTTCGCTGATGCCCCAAACATCCAACGTGACGATTGCAGCACGGACACCACCTGACTCCAGCAACAAAACCCGAGCTAGGAGGTCGTCTGCCACGTTCGTCGCCGGTCGCGGCAAGTGTTCTGGGCCGGCGATATTGAATCCAATGGGCGGCGTAATGACGGTCTCAGAATATCCAGCCCTGAGAAGTTGGGCGGCTTGTTTCTGGTCTGAAATCAAGAAGTCGGATCCTGTTATGGAGTGTCGTGAGTTTCCGCGGGAGTGATTGTATTGTCATCCAGAGCCCAGCCGAGCGCTCCAAAACCTATGTATGGAGCGAGAACTTTCATGGAACGATCCGCATTGATCCAAAAGGCGGATAGGTGTTCCCCCCGTGCACTGTTTGGTCGTACAGGTACGGCAGAACATTCAATGGGAGTGTCGCTCTGAGCAACTTGAGTCGAAGAATATCGTCGGCAGATACATTTAGTCCTGCGACTCAGGCTCAGGATGACATTTGAATGTCAAACCATCGGTACATCTAACATTTGCCCCTATGTGACTGCAGGACAACTATCTCCGTGCTCACGGAGTTGGCAATGAAGCACTCCTGATGCGACATACGGTGCATGGAATCGATCTGATCTGCCCCCGGGAATGTCTCGCCTGAGAATGCGATCTCGGGCCGTAATTCCACCCGCGTTACGGCCATCCGCCCCTCGTCGTTCTTCTCCAAATATCCAACAGCATTGTCCGAGTACCTGTCCACGACGAACCTGCGCTTGGCCGCTATCGCAAGAAAGGTCAGCATGTGACAGGCCGATATCGAAGCGACAAACGCCTCCTCCGGGTCCACACGATCAGCATTCCCAAGAAATTCATGCGCCGCAGACGCGCGAACCATCTCACCACCTCGGAACGACCATGTGTGATCCCGGGTATAGGTCGGGTACTTGAAGTCGTCACGATCCCGATTCCAGTTCAGTGACGCTCTGTGCTCTGACATTGTTCAATCCCCGAAGTATTGACTACGAATCGTAGTCTGGGACCAATTGGCCCGGTTACCGACGCGATGTTAGCCTTCCGGCCTCAATCATCTCAGACTTTTATTGTCACAATGGCACTTGCGTGGTTCGGAGAGAGCTATGCCCCCCGAAATACAGGTCATTGACGAACGATTCCAAGAAATCGTTGATGCCGACACAACAATCGAACTCGTTGCCGACGGTATGGGGTTCACAGAGGGGCCCGCCTGGATTCATGACGGCGGTTATCTCGTCTGGAGCGATATTCCGAACGACCGCATTATGCGTTGGTCGGAATCGGACGGTGTGAGCGTTTTCCGTCAGCCGAGCCGTAACGCCAATGGAAACACGGTGGACGCGGACGGCAATCTCCTGACATGCGAGACGAGCGGGCGACGCGTCTCAATCACTCGGCCCGGCGGGCCGGAGACGGTACTGGTAGACAGTTACAGAGGCAAGCCGCTGACCTCCCCCAATGACGTAATAGTCAAATCAGACGGCAGCATCTGGTTTTCCGACCCCGACTATGGTGCGCTCATGGATGATCAGGGGCATGGAGAGTCGCCGCAGCAAGAGCGCAATCGCGTTTACCGGTTAGATCCTTCCACTGGAGATCTGAGGGCGGTCGCAGAGGATTTCGACAAACCGAATGGATTGGCTTTCTCGCCGGATGAATCAGTGCTCTATATATCCGACTCCGGTGCCACACACGGCAACCATCGTCCACACCACATACGGGCGTTCGATGTCGTCGACGGCACGCGGTTGACCAACAGCCGGGTCGTCTCTGAGATATCGCCGCACGTGCCTGACGGTCTGAGGATCGATACGGACGGCATTCTGTACGTCACGTCTGGAGAAGGAGTGCAGGTATTCACGCCGGAAGGCGAGATGTTGGGTAAGTTCCTCACTCCTGAGGTTGCCGCAAACTGCTGCTTTGGCATGGCGGATCGCCGAACGTTTTTCATTTGCGCCACCAGCTCGGTTTGGATGGTGCAATTAAAGTCTAGGGGCGCATACCCCTTCTAGGAATCGCGCGATACGTCGAGCGCAGGAGTCACCCATTTGGAACCGCAGTACGAGATCCTTTCCAACGCTTTTAAGATGCTGATCGACCCAAACGCACGCCTGCGCAAACTTGGCGATGGGTACCTCTGGGCCGAGGGCACAACTTGGGTTCCTGATTCGGCCGAAGCAGGCGGCGGATATCTCCTGTGGAGCGACATCCCGAACGACCGAATGCTGCGATGGTCAGAAAGCGACGGGACAACCATCTTCAGGCAACCCTGCGGTTACACCAACGGTCACACGCTGGATCGCGAGAATCGGCTAGTATCGGCTGAACATGGCGGCCGTAGGATCAGTCGGACCGAGCTCGATGGCACTGTGGTTAACCTAGTCGACAACTACGAAGGCAAGAAGCTCAATTCGCCTAACGACCTGATTGTGAAGAGCGATGGGAGCATCTGGTTTACCGACCCGCCGTACGGGATTCTGAGCGACCGGCAGGGACACAAGGCAGACTCCGAGCTTGGCGCAAACTACGTCTTCAGATTCTGGCCGGATAACGGAACAATCGAGATCATGATCGACGATTTCGACATGCCAAATGGCATCGCATTCTCACCCGATGAGTCGATCCTTTACGTAGCAGATACCGGCTACGAACTAGACTCTCCCGAGGCATCGATACATGCCTTCGACGCATCTTCGAGCGGAACACTTTCCAACCACAGGATCTATGCCAAGCCGACTCCCGGAAAATCCGACGGGTTTCGGGTGGATACGAACGGCAATGTATGGACTTCGGCAGGTGACAGTGTTCAGGTGTTCAACCCGGCCGGGGAGCTGCTGGGCAAGATTCTGACGCCCGACCGGAACGCGAACCTCGACTTCGGTGGCCCGAACGGCACGACGCTTTTCATCGGCGTGAACACTGAAGCGTACTCGATCGAGGTGAACGCCCAACGTGCGGCGCGACCCTAGTGAACGTGTCAGAGAATAGTTTCATCCCTATCAGGCGAACGTTAGTGTCCCGACACCCTTGTCGTAATTACTTCGAAACGAATCAAGGGGGTTGAATTAGTTGGTGGGCCCTGCCGAATTCGAACCGGGGACATCCAAATTAAAAGAACCGTGCCCCGGAGGCCAGATCAATATCTCCACCTAAAGGGCTCGCCAGCTTCGGGCCTGTCAGACCGAAAGCCTCGATACTAGAACTCGAAGCGACCTTGTCCATCTAGCGTCATGCAGGTTTGCCAGAAGCCTCGATCTATCTTCGTCTCAGCTGGCCAGCGTTCCACTAAATACTTGCCACGCCAAGGCGGATTTCGAAGTCAAACTGAGGAGAACATAAATTGACTCCCCGAACAGGTAATCTCGCCAGGGGCCAACGCGCTTGTACTGAAGGACCATGTTCACAGCGAAACTATTAAAGAAGATGAAAAGGGAAACGAAGATTCCGTATACGAACACGGGTGGCGATGCAGAAGTAGAAGGGCTCCACAGGTAAAGGGCGATTACCACCCATGGGAAAATGCCCACTACTACTCCGAACAAGTACGACATCCAGTTGACTGCACCTGGTTCCTCGTAATGTTCCATTAACAGGCCAAATAAGATCATCGCAGCGTTGACACCAAAAATGGCAAGTAACGCGCCGACATCTCCGGACCCGGTGAGCAACGCGATCAGGACAATCATCAGCGAAGCACTGATCTAGTACTCCACCCAGCGCGCGTAATTGCGATTACACTCGAGGTTGTGCCGATACCAACGGAACACTCCCGGTGAGGCGATAATCCAGTGTGCGGCTGCGGAAATCAACAGAAATCCAGCGACCCCCCAAGCAAGTCGGAACTGGAACAGTTCGCTTAGCGAAGGCGGTGAGGCACCCGGTGCATCCTGCATGAATGTAGCCGTCACCGGTAGGGAGAAGTCGTTCGCCAGTGCTAGAACTGCGATCGCTTGGACGAAATGAAGCGCCCCCACCGAGCCGTTAAAGATCCTGAGACGTCGGTACCTGCGGTCAGAGCTTGTTTGAGTCGTGTTTGGGTTCGAGAACGATGTCGATGAAGTCACCCTGTAATGTTTAACCCACATCTCATGTCATCTCAACCTTGACTTATCTTCGGGTCCATTTTGTGATCAAGTGTTTACGCTTGATACAGAGTTCCACTGTTCTAGAAAGATATCGCCGATCTGAGTGGAAGTTACCGTTGATCTACCGCACATCAGGTATCTTGGCGAACGAAAAGTGAGCGAAATCATCACCGTGACTAACGATAAAAGCGCCGTCATAATCGGGGCTACCGGGTATGTTGGTCGGCTACTAATCAAACCCGTTTCCGTTGAGTTCTCTCAGGTCCGGTGTATATCCCGGCATCCCGAACGCATCGCCGGAGAGATCCCTGAGAATGCGGCCGCCATATTCGGTGATCTGTTCGATCCGAAATCTCTTGAAGAATGCCTGGCCGGTGCGGATGTCGCGTTCTACCTGGCCCACTCCATGGACGAACAGGCCAATTATGAGGAACTTGAGCGCCTGGCTGCCGAGAACTTCGTTGCCGCTGCTTCACACGCAGGAATCACAAGGATCATATATCTGGGGGCACTTGCTCAGTCACCTCCAGAGAAAGAATCCCAGCACATATCGAGCCGTAGGGCGGTTGGTGACGTTCTCAGGTCTAGTGAGATAGACGTTATTGAATTCCGCGCATCGGTGGTAATCGGTGCCGGGAGTATGCCTTTTGAGACGATAAGAGCTCTAGTCGAGCGACTACCGATCATGGTTACGCCTCGATGGGTACGTATGCCGGTGCAGCCTATAGCTGCCGCCGATCTTGTCCGGTATCTCGTCAACGCCTCGTCTGCCCCGTCAAAGGGTAGTCGGGTTTATGAAATCGGCGGCAAGAACGTTATTACCTACGCGCGCTTGATGAAAATCTACGCTCGGACGCGTGGCCTGCGCCGCCTAATGGTTCCTGTTCCCGTCATCACTCCCAGACTCTCAAGCCTCTGGTTGAAGTTGGTCACACCAGCGCATTACCGAATCGGGAGAAGAATCGTCGATAGCGCGGCTCATAGCTCGATCGTAAGTAATCACGCGGCCAAAAACGATTTCGGATTCGACCCGATAACCGCCGAAGCCGCGGTCCGGCAAGCGCTTGATATTGAAAACTCAGATCTGGAATTCCTCGACGCCCCAGTTGTCAAAAACTCTCCAGCCATGAAGACACGAATCGGGACAAAGTTCGTCGAACGTCGAACAATACCGGTAAATGTGGCCCCGAACGACCTCTATAGAACTATCGGCTCGATAGGAGGGCCAAACGGTTGGTTCTGGGGTGATTGGTTGTGGCGATTTCGTGGGGCGCTAGACAAACTGGTCGGTGGACCAGGATTGCGAAGAGGTAAGGTTGCAGCCAACGACGTCGCCGTTGGGCAGACTCTTGATTTTTGGACTGTGGTCCGTGTGGCCCCGGGCTCGCGAATCACGCTTCGGGCTGACATGAGACTTCCCGGCGAAGCCTGGCTGGACCTACGTGTCAGGAATACCGAACTCGGAGTGGCCATAGATCAAACGGTAGCGTTTGACGCCCGTGGTGTTTTTGGAGTCGTGTACTGGTTTTGCCTTTATCCCTTACACGTTCTTGTGTTTCGTGGAATGCTCCGAGCAATCGGATCTAGAGCCCGCGCTCTGACTGGCGAAGATTAAGTAACACACACCGAAATGTAAGCGGGCACTGTCGGACCAGAAGGACCGAATTAAATATCATTGTCGGTGGCCGCGAGATAACCTTCTCTCTAGCGCTGTCCCGTTAGGAGAGGGGGCAAAATTGACACCCACAATCGTGACCAAACAGCCACATGCCCCGTACGTTCTGGCGATTGATGTCGGCAGTTCGTCTGTGCGCGCTACTGTCTACGACGCAGGTGCAAATGCGTTGCCGGGGCTAAGCGTCGCCACTCCACACGTGACTCCCACATTCCCGAACGGCGGTGCGGCTGACGACGCACTGGTTCTGGCTGATGTCGTTGAGTGCACCATCGACAGACTGTTGAATCTGGCGGGAGACGCCACGTCCAATATCGTCGCCGTCGGGCTGGACACTTTCGTCGGCAATCTACTTGGGTTGGACGACAAGGGCCGGCCGACGACTCCCCTCTACACATATGCAGATACGAGCTCTCTGGAAGAGGTCGCCCGGATGCGGCAGGATCTCGACGCAGTCGATGTCCACCAGCGTACCGGCGTCACCCTACATACGGCCTACGCTCCCGCACGTTTGCGCTGGGTACGGCGCACCGACCCGAAAGCATGGAACGGGACCGTCCGTTGGATGGATTTCGCCACCTACCTGTACGGACGCTGGTTCGGGCGTGAGGCGGCGTGTAGCAGCTCAGTCGCTTCTTGGAACGGACTACTCAATCGGAGGACTGGAGACTGGGACGCTCAGCTTCTGAACTACACCGGTATATCGGCGGATCAACTTCCGAAAATCGCCAACTACGGCGATATGATGTCAGGGCTCGCCTCAAGTTTCGCTTCGAAATGGCCGGCCCTCAGTGACGTCCCATTCTGCCTCGCCATCGGAGACGGAGCCGCAGCAAACGTCGGAGAGAGCTGCTCTGCACCCGGATCTACGGCCCTGACCGTGGGAACGACCGGTGCGGTGCGCGCCGGCGTCCCAATTCCGCTGGCCAAGGTGCCGCGCGGATTGAGTGTCTACAACCTGTCCAGCGAGAGAATCCTTCTAGGGGGAGCTGTCACGGACGCTGGAGGCCTATTCGCATGGATGCGGGACACCCTTAACGTGCCGAATTCCGAAACGCTTGAGGTTGAGATATCGGAACTCCCACCTGACGGACACGGCCTTACGGTACTGCCCTTCTTGCGAGGCGAACGCAGCCCCGGCTGGCTGGATGACGCCACGGGAGCCGTAGTTGGGTTGCGGGCCAGCACCTCACCGGTGGAGATCGTGAGGGCCGGGTTGGAGTCTGTAGCATTTCGATTCGCATTAATCGCAGATCGACTCTCCACAGTCGTCACTCCCGAACCTGAGATCGTGGTCGGCGGTGGAGCGGCCCAGAGTTCGCCCACCTGGTTGCAGATGTTTGCGGATGTACTGGACCGGACCGTCGTGGAGTCTGGAGAACCCGAAACAACCAGTCGCGGCAGTGCGATCATCGCGCTGGAAAGCGCCGGCATTATCGACTCTCTGGACGATCTTCCGACGCGACGTGGCAGGCGATACACTCCCGATGCCGCGTCTACGGCCGCTTACCGGGTCGGCCTTGAACGGCACCATCGACTCTATCACTCACTACTCGATTCACTGACACCGGGCGGTGGCTACAGCAGCGAATGTGATCACGACCCAATTTGATGTAACCCTCGAATTCAACCCCGCGAGTTTCAGGTTCCGAAGGACAATGCGTTGGATTCTGGTGCGCTTAACCGGAGTGGTTACGTCGTCACAGCGAGCAACGAAAATTCTGATGTCGTACTCATCGTGACCGACTCCGAACTATCAAGTGTGCAGTCGGCTGAAGGACTGATCGTAAACGATGGAGTCAAGGCGCGCGTTGAAATCGATGTCGTCCTGAAAACGATTCGATGCCCAACCGTCCGAGTACCAAGATAACGTGTTGCCGCCGTGGATCCGGCCAAGACTGTCGCTTATGGCGAGCGGATCCATTGAACGGGAGCAATACGTAGGTCTAGACAGCACTGTAACCGGCATGACAGGCTACCGAGCGTCGACACCGAGTGCGGGGTACTGGTCAGGTTTGGTTTTACGGCGGACAATGTTCACTGCACCGCGCTATCGGTCCTAGAACGACTTCGCTGAACCTCCCACCTATGACAGGCCAGACACGGAGAACACATGAAGATCGCCATAAGCGGCGACCACGCCGGGCTTGAGATGAAGAACTACATCCTGGACTACGTATCCAGTCTGGGTCACGAGGCCGTAGATCACGGCGCGTTTGAGTACGATGCGAACGATGATTTCCCTGACCTCGCCGCACCGGTCGCGTATGCAGTAGCTAGCAAAGAGGT
>JAAZYK010000043.1:0-13156 GCA_014239685.1 Dehalococcoidia bacterium
GGCTCACCCTCCGTATACACGACAATCGATCATTGAAAGGCAAACGGAGGGTGGTCCGGTCGCTGATAGATCGGCTCCGGCACAGGTTTGATGCCAGCGTGGCTGAAGTGGGTGATCAGGGCCATCTCAAATCGGCATTGATCGGTATCGCCTTGGTAAGCGAGCGGGCAGGTCACGCTTCGGAGATGATGGATAGCGTGATCAATTATGCCGAGTCACAAATGTTTGATGCCGACATCATAGATATCGAACGTGATGTGGTAGCTCTGGACTGAGTCGGCCAGTCTCTGGGCGGGAGCAGGCACCAATGAAAGGATACGAAAAGAGACCCCAGTTCGTAGGAACTGGGGTCTCTTTAATAAGGAGTGAGCGAACGACTCCGGTTACGCGGCCTGGGTTCTCGATGGCGTTGCCGGGACGGGCTTCTGTTCAGCCGTGGAACGAATCAGGAATCCACACTGCAGACATTCCATGTATCGCCCGTACTGGTCATCGTCCAATGCTATGTCCCCGTGGCAACGAGGGCAGGCCTTCAAGTAAAGAGTCATCTTCTAGGTTCCTATTTCGTCGGGAATCGGCATTTCCATGCCTGAATTCGTTATAAAAATCGATATTATTGCAATTGCTAACCGTTAGTGACTAACGTCACAATGTCAACAGTGCGAAAGTTTACTACGCCAGATGAACGTTTGCACGCGGTATTGAGTCGGTTTCGTTAAATTTATGTGAAATCAACATCTTGTGACGTCGAGAGACGGCGCTGGCAGGGTGATCAATTGCAGCATTGACATGCACCGTATCAACTCATACGATACAGGCCGTGTTATTTGTAGATGAAAAATTTTGTCGCATGGCACTTGCAATGTTTGATTTGATGGATACGAGAATTGGTCGCTGACAGGGGAAACGCAACTACGGGCGCTGATGGTGTCGAGTTCAGTGGCGTTTACATAATCAGTGTTGCTGCTCGCCTGCTGGAGATGCACCCACAGACGCTCCGTAAGTACGAGCGGGTGGGCCTTGTACAACCATCACGCACCGGCGGGCACCTCAGGCTTTACTCAAACGATGACCTTCTGCGTCTGCGCGTTATAGGACGTCTCGTTGAGGAACTTGGATTGAATCTGGCCGGAGTTCGCCTTGTGTTGGACCTTGTTGGTCCGTTGCGCAGGCTTGTGGACGGGGCGGAGTTGAATACAGAAACCCTTAATGCCGCCGCTATTCGAGCGACGGCTGAATTGAGATCATTTTTGAAGTATGTGGGCGCTGACCCGGACGATTTGGATTAAGTAATGGGCGCGCTTTATGCGGAGGAACTGTCGTAAGTGGAAAAAGAGATGAAAGACGGACCAGCTCCAGAGGATGAGCTGACCGAAGTCGGGAACGAGGCCAATGGGCCAGACGCCCCGGCAATCGAGGAACCGCTCGTTTTCGAAGAGCCGCTAGATGCAGCGATAAGGGAACGGGATGAACTGAAGGCGCTAGTGCAACGTGTGCAGGCGGATTTCGTCAACTATCGAAATCGAGTCGCGGTAGAGCGTGAAGAGATTCGTCGCAACTCGACGAGGCGCTTGGGGGTGCGGATGTTGGACTCGGTGGACCAGTTTGAGACAGCACTTGGTGCTGAGCGTCCGGATGGTGTCGAAGACTCATGGTTTGACGGATTTGACGGCATTCGGCGGTCGCTTTTGCAGGTGTTGTCTTCGGAAGGGATTGAGCCCTACGAAACCGCCGGCGATTTGTTTGACCCCAGGTTGCACGAGGCTTTGCTAACGGCGGAGTCCGATGATGTGCCAGCCAGCACCGTTCTTATGGTGTTGCGTAAGGGTTACAAGATGAACGACGAGGTGATCCGGGTAGCACAGGTCCAAATATCGACCGCGCCATCTGAACCATCCGACGAAGAAGAGTAAGCGGAATATTTCGAGGGCGTGATTTCGCCCGACAAGCCCCGAGTTCGGGGTGTTAACGACGATCAGCAAAATTGAAATTAGTTGAGGAATGAACTGAAACATGGCTAAGGCGATCGGAATCGACCTGGGTACGACCAACTCCGCGATGGCGGCTATGCAGGCCGGGGAACCGGAAATAATCGAAAACAAAGAAGGACGCCGGACGACTCCATCGGTAGTGGCCGTCAATCCCAAAACGGCAGAGCGGTTCGTGGGCGAACTGGCGCGTCGGCAGGCGATCACGAACCCGGAGAACACGGTGTATTCCGTGAAACGCTTTATCGGCCGCAGGTTCGATGATCCGTCTGTCCAGGAAGACGTGTCCCGAATTTCGTTCAATCTGGCCGCCGGAAGTGCCGGCGACACAGCTGTTGTCTTTAACGATAAGCCGCAGTCTCCGCCGGAGATCTCGGCGATGGTGCTGAGAAAACTCAAGGAAGATGCCGAGACCAAGCTGGGTGAGTCCGTTGATCGTGCCGTAATTACGGTACCGGCTTACTTCGACGACAGTCAGCGCGAGGCGACAAAGGTCGCCGGGGAGATCGCAGGACTAGAGGTTCTGCGTATCATCAACGAGCCGACGGCTGCCGCACTGGCTTACGGACTTGAAGGCAAGGGCGATCAGACCATCGCCGTGTACGATTTTGGTGGCGGCACGTTTGACGTGACGATCCTACAGATCGGCGACGGGGTTTTCGAGGTGAAGTCGACAAATGGAGACACGCACCTGGGTGGCGACGATCTTGACCTTACGATAGTTGACTGGGCAGCAAACGAGTTTCAGGCCGACAACGGTATCGATCTCCGGGGTGATCCGGCCGCGCTCCAACGCCTGCGAGTTGAGGGAGAGCGGGCGAAGATTGAACTTTCGTCTGTTGCGCAGACGGAGCTCAATTTGCCATTCATTACAGCGGATGCGACAGGCCCCAAGCACCTGACGATGACACTGACCCGGGCGAAGCTCGATCAGCTTGTCGGCGCACTGGTGCAACGGACTGTCGGCCCGACGGAGGCCGCTCTGAAAGACGCCGGCGTGAAAGCGTCCGAAATTGACGAGGTGATCCTGGTCGGTGGTACCACGCGTATGCCTGCGGTTGTCGCTAAGGTCACGGAGTTGTTCGGCAAGGAGCCCCATCAGGGCGTCAATCCGGACGAAGTGGTCGCTATAGGCGCAGCTATTCAGGCCGGCGTACTTGAGGGTGATGTCAAGGACGTTCTGCTCCTGGATGTCACACCTCTCACGATGGGCATCGAGACTCTGGGCGGCGTGATGACAGTGCTAATCCAGCGAAACACCACCATTCCGACATCCAAATCGGAGGTTTTTAGCACAGCTGCGGACAACCAGGCTTCGGTTGAGATTCACGTTCTTCAAGGAGAGCGGGGTATGGCTACCGAGAACACGTCGATCGGGCGCTTCATGCTGGACGGCATTCTTCCCGCACCGCGTGGCGTGCCGCAGGTCGAGGTTACGTTTGATATCGACGCCGACGGCATCTTGAACGTGTCGGCGAAGGACAACGCGACATCCCGGGAACAGCACATCACCATCACGGGACGTTCCGGGCTGTCTCAAGAAGAGATTGAGCGTGCGGTTCGGGACGCGGAGGAGAACGCCGAGGAGGACCAGAAGCGGCGCGAGGCGGTAGAGACTCGCAACGCGGCTGATAGCTCCGTCTTCGCGGCGGAGAAGCTGCTTGAGGAGCAGGGCGAGAACGTGCCGGCCGAGGAGAAGACCAAGGTCGAGGCAGTGATCACCCAACTCAAAGAGTTACTTGCCGATGAGGAATCGTCCACAGAGGACCTGGCGGCCAAGACCAACGAACTCCAGACGGCTCTTCAGGCGATTGGACAGGCGGCGTATGCCGCCGCCGGAGCCTCAGGTCCGGAAGACGGCTCTGAGGGCGCCGACGATGGCGTCGACGATGGAGAGACCGTAGATGGCGAGTTCCGAGAGGTCCCCCCGGAAGAAAAGGTTTAACCGATTAGGCGTTATCTCAGTAAAACGAGATTCTAGTAAAGAGAGGGCCGGACGGTTATCGTTCGGCCCTCTCTTTGTTATGGGATTGCTGAATCAAGTTCAGCATAGGTTCTTCGTCTGGAAGTCATTGATGAGATCCGCCCCCTTACTTACGTCAGGCCGAAGTGCGGGAAGATCTCTTCGTGGACTTGCGCCACGCTCCGTTCATTGAAGGCGCGTACCTGCATATCCACCATCTCTTTTGAGGTTTCCGGATCGTCGGCATATGTTGTCACTGCGGGGGTCTCAGGAACGAGTGCCGGGAGATCGGCTGGCAATGTAACCCCTGCCATGATCGCTAGATCGGCCGTCCATGCCCGCGCTACTGCGCCAAGGTCGTAGCCGCCGCCGCCGACTGCGAGCCATCGACCACTCTCCGATGCAAGCTCTCGCAGGCGCCTTACTACTCCAGCGTGGCCCTGCACCGTGAGTTGAAGGTGCGTTATAGGGTCGAGAAAGTGTGTGTCAACGCCTAGCTGGGTGAATACTACGTCGGGCTTGAAGGCTTCTACCAGAGGTGGAACCACGGCGTCGAAAGCCTCGAGATACGCGGCGTCCGATGTGTACGGAGCTAGCGGGACGTTGACCGAATAACCTTGGCCTGCGTCGCGACCGGACTCCCTGACGTTGCCCGTGCCAGGGAACAGGAACTGACCGCTTTCATGTAGCGATATTGTCAGCACCTCTTTTGAGCTGTAAAAGCCAGCTTGAACGCCATCGCCGTGGTGACAGTCGATATCGATGTAAGCGACTCGCATCCCCTGATCCACCAGCCAGCGTGCAGCCATAACGGTGTCGTTGAACACCCCGAAGCCGGAGGCGCGATCTGACATCGCATGGTGCTGATGTCCACCGGCGAAATTGAACGCTACGTCGGTCGAACCATCGGCGATAGCCTGCGCCGCCACCATCGTCCCTCCTGATGTGAGGGCGTTCGCCTCATACATACCGCCGTATACCGGGTTATCACCGGGTCCAAAACCGTGAGATGGGCCGGTCGGAGAATTGAGACCCAAGGACATGGCCTTTACGGCAGACAAATAATCTGTCGAGTGCCCCAGTTTAATTTCGTCGTCCGTGGCCGGACGGGGAGGGATAATTGATACGTTCGGGGCCTTCGTTAAACCCGCCGCAACAATAAGGTCAAATACCCGCTTCCAACGGATCGGACGCAGTGGATGGCTGGCGCTCATCTCGTAACGCCATACTTCATCCGAATAGACGACGGAGACGCGTTGTGGGGATACAGAAAACGCCAATCTCGTTACCCGACGTTCAAACCGGAGATTGTTAATGAGGCATGGGATTTATAGCGTTTATTAATGTTGATTAGTAGGGCAGTAGCACCCTCTAGGTAGCGGGCGCTCTGTAAAGAACCGGCGTCTACGGGTCGTAGACCGGGGACCTCCGACAACAGTTCGCTGACCGTCGATTTGGCGTCATTGTCGTCGCCACAAATGATGGCATCGGTATCGAGCGAAGAAGTGGGTTTGAGCAAGTCTCGTGCAGAGAGTGTGTGCAGACCGGCGACCCAACGCAAATCGGGTGTGTACTGTGCGGCTTCTTCTGCGGCAGATCCGATTTCCGGAGGAGCCGCTGCCGGGATACCGCCTGCGAACGATAGCGGTGCGATTACGTTGACGCAGATCTTTCCTGTCAAAGAACTAGATAGTTGTTCCAACGACGCCATCATGCCGGCGTAGGGGACGGCTATGAAGACGATGTCGGACGCAGCCACAGCATCGGCGTTAAGCGCTCCCAGTACATCGGCTGCATCGCTAACCTCGGACAGGATGGTCTTTACCTCGTCAGCTGCCTCGGTGGCGCGGGAGGCGTCCCTAGAGCCGATCACGACATTGTGTCCGGCGGCGGCAAAGCGCACGGCAAGCCCGCGTCCTTCCGGCCCGGTACCGCCTATGAAACCTATGGTGGATACAGATGACTCAGGCAAGTGTGGTCTGATTCCTTCTAAATGCTTTGCGATAGGCGCGCTGAACAGGCAATTGAGAGCGCTACTTCGGGCTCCAGGAACGTCGATAAACGAGTCAGCGAGCCCTTTGACAACGGATAGGGCCGAATCGTAGCATCGCCCCCGCTTGCGGGCCAGCAAAAACGTACCGTTGGGATGGTCCGGTGCGCAGCATAAACCGGCAGTGCCTCAGGTTCCGGGTTATGACCAGTTATACGGGCTTTCTCAAGAACTCAACATGCTTCGAACGATGGCAACGCCGAATCTACACGGGCCAGCCAGTCGCTCGATATTTATCAGTAAAAATTCATAACTAAGCTGAAGGCAGGACCGGAATGCGTTACTACCAGTTCTCTATTCGGGGAGAGTCCCACCTGGGTGTGGAGACATCTGACGACACCCTGTTTGACCTGACCTCTGCAAATCCTCACGCCACCGACCTGTTTGCACTTCTTCGTGCGGCGTCGTTGATGGGAGTGTCGCTGGACCACGTCGCGCGCCAGATCGTCGATCGTGGCATCGCTAGCACGCTGTCGATAGAGGAGCTTCACGAAAACAGCGGTGAACAGACGCACGGGCCAAAACTGGAAATGCCATTTCTGCCGCCAGAGGTCTGGGCCGCGGGTGTCACTTACGAGAGCAGCATGTTCGAGCGGCAAGCTGAGAGCGATACTCCGGACGTTTACGGCAAGGTGTACGTGGCAGACCGGCCAGAGGTCTTCTTCAAGGCGACTCCGAGCCGGGTGACGGGTCCTTATGGCGAGGTTGGAATCCGGTCTGACTCCACATGGGACGTTCCTGAGCCTGAGCTGGCTTTTGTACTTTTTGACGGCAAGGTCGCCGGATACACCTGCGGAAATGACATGAGCAGTAGATCAATTGAGGGCGACAACCCGCTCTATATTCCGCAGGCGAAGGTGTACGACAAGTCGTGCTCCATTGGACCGTGTTTCGCCACCCTGGACTCGGTCGGAGACCCACAGGATCTGGCAGTCAGGCTTACCATCCAGCGCGACGGCGACGAGGCGTTCAACGGGACGACCTCCACCAGCCTGATGTTCCGTGACTGTGAATACATCGCCGACTGGCTTCAACGGCACAACTCCGTGCCGGACGGGACGACTGTGGTGACCGGAACCGGGGTAATCCCGCCCATGGACTTCACCCTCGCAGAGGGCGATATAGTCAATGTTGAGATCGAGGCTATCGGCCGCCTTACAAACACCGTCACGGTCGTGTGATTAGCGCACAATCGGACTGAAGGGTTCCGTGCTCCTGCATGGCGCGTATAGCATTGCGCAACAACTTCTAACTGCGACAGTCACAATGGTGGGCCGTGGAATCGGCGGAGGAGATGTGTGTTCAGGGGAAGTGATTGAATCGCCAAGGACGGCACTGGAAGAGGACCAAATGATCGGGGATAGCTCGATCTCGAAGTTGGAGCATGGCATGAACGAGGACGTATCAACGTTGCCCCTTGGGACCTCAAAATCTCCAGAAGCTGAAGCGCCCGCGGAGTCACGGATGAACGGTTCTGCAGAGGTAGAACAGATTGCTGAACTTGCCTCACGGATTCATGAAGCGGTTAAGCACGTGATCGTTGGGAAGGACGGCGCCATCAACTTGGCTATTGTGGCCCTGCTGTGCCGCGGCCATCTGCTGATTGAAGACGTCCCGGGTCTGGGTAAGACGACCCTAGCCAAAGCACTGGCGTCGTCACTTGACTGTGACTTTGGAAGGATCCAGTTCACGCCGGATCTGATGCCTGCGGACGTTCTTGGGGTCTCCATTTTCAACATGCGGGACAACGAATTCGAGTTCCGCAAGGGTCCGATTTTTACGCAAGTACTACTTGCGGACGAGATCAATCGAGCCACGCCACGAACGCAGACGGCTCTTTTAGAGGCTATGCAGGAGCGGCAGGTGACGATGGATGCGAAGACCAGAGCGTTGCCCGATCCGTTTCTTGTGGTGGCGACCCTCAATCCGGTGGAATTGGAAGGAACCTTCCCGCTCCCGGAGGCACAGCTTGACCGATTCATGCTGCGGATTTCTCTCGGCTACCCGAGCCTTGAAGAAGAAGCGGATATTATCGAGCGATTCACCGCCGGAGGACGCGCCCCTGAGACTCCGGCCGTGGTAACACGCGAGGAACTGCTGGCCGCTCAAAATTTGATATCGAATGTGATCGTCGAGCCCAGCCTCCGAGATTACCTACTATCCCTTGTGGCGGCGACGCGGGAGCACGATGCCTTGCACCTCGGCGCAAGCCCGAGGGCGGCGATAGCGTTGTACAACGCAGCGCAGGCGTGGGCGGCGATACAGGGTCGTGGATACGTGCTTCCGGACGACATCAAACGCGTGGCCGTTCCGGTCCTTGCCCACAGGGTGATGGTGTCACCACAGGCAGGTTTGCGGGGGCGTGCAGGGGACAACGTCATCCATGAACTGCTTGAGACGACCGAGGTTCCGATAGAGCGATAGCCTTGGCCGAACCTTCGCCAGACGGATTATGGCCTAGATGCCCCGGTAGCTAGATGCGCCGGGACAATGTAAGAACGGGAGTCCGTGACCCGAAAAGAGATTCTCTCGGGACTCTGGGAGTTCCTATTTATTGTGTTGATGGTGGTCGGTCTTGGCCTCGTGTCGCCGTTCATAATGATCGTCGGCATATTTGGCTTTTTTATCACGATAGGCGCACGAATCTGGAGCCGTTTGTCACTGGAAGATCTCGTGTACGAACGCGAGCTGCCCGACCATGCGGTTTTCGTCGGTGATGAGTTCGATATCGAGGTCCGGGTCACCAACTCGAAACCCATCCCAATGCCGTGGTTGCGCATTGCAGATACCGTTCCTATCGGCCTCGAAGTCATGAACGGGAAAATGGCTCGCTCAAACAGCCGGGCAGCGCTCGAGCTGAGAGAATCGATCAACCTTGCCTGGTACGAACGGGTTCGCCTGAAATACTCGGTGAAGGCACTCCGCAGGGGGTATCACCAGATGGGCCCGGCCATGCTCGACTCTGGAGACCTTTTCGGGATGTTCCCGAGAAACGAAACGGTCGCGCAGCCCGGTAAAGGCGTGGTTGTCTACCCGCAAACGGTTCCGTTGCCGGATTTTGAGGTGCCGTCAGGGCGGCCCATCGGAGATAACCGCGCTGCGGTGGCGTTGTGGGATGACCCTAACCGACCCCGGGGACTACGGGATTATGTGCCCGGAGATCCCATAAAGACGATTGACTGGAAGGTTACGGCACGTCTGAGACAGGTACTTGTACGGACATTTGATCCATCAGTCACCCAGTACGCCGTGGTTGTGATGGACGTATCAACGACGAATTACCTGTTCACCGGATACTCCCCACGATTGCTTGAGAGGGCCATCGTCGGCGCTACATCTATCGCCACGCGAACGATTGAGCTTGGCCACCGCGTCGGGCTGGTCACCAATGGTGTAGCACTTCGACCAGGGACGCGGATGGTGATACCGCCGTCCGCAAGCCAGGGACAGCTCGCATCAATCATGGAGGCACTGGCTATGATCCGCCCGGTCTCACCGGAACGGATCGACCGCTTGCTTGAGCGTGAAGCAAGCTGGGCCGTCCCGTTCGGTGCGACGATCGTGATCGTATCCGCTGTTATGAGTCCTGACCTGATGGAAGTCGCCGAACGGCTGGCGGAAAAGGGACATCCGGTGCGCGCCATCTATGTAGGATGGGACGAGGCCCCTAAAGGGACGACACATGTGCCGATAGAGAGTATGGGCGACCGATTCGATCTCCCCATCCCACCCCCACCGCGTGCAAGTATCGGCGATACATTCGCTGACGATTTTGACGATGATTTTCAACAAGATATGGAGTTTGAGCGCGGCCAGACCAACTTCGAACGGTGGAGGATTTGACATGATCTTTCACGGGTGTGCACACAGCGGACTCTTTGTATGAGTGAGAATCGCGAACGCTTGATAATGTTCTCCCTCTGGGTGTCAGAAAGCGTCAGGATATTTTCGTTTGCGGCCATCGCCGTGTTGTTTGTCGGGTTGGAGGTCGCTCCTCTGACGTGGGCGGCCGTGGCAGCAATAATGGGGGTGTCTATGGTCGCCAACTGGGTCATAGGTGGGGCCAGGGGCGATCTTGTGACGCTGGCTCTCGTGCAGGCGCTCGTCGGATTTCCCGTTATATACCTTGCTGCTGCTGCCCGAGGGATAGGCGGTGGATCGGGGCTGGATCTTGACTGGCCCTTGGCGCTTACCGCTGGAGATATGGACCCCGATGGGGTGGTCGGGGTAATCCTGGCGATATCGCTCGCATTCATCGTATGGCTGCGTGGAATAGCACTCTTGAACTCGGGAGAGGCCGAGAGTGTTCAGCGGTCTATCTTCTACACAGGTGCGGCCGCCCTCGGCATATTGCTGTTGATGGAACAAATCCTTGGTAACGACGTGGACTCACGATTCCTGATTCTTCCTTTCTTTGCAACTGCACTCGCCGGTATGGCAATAAACCACCTTTCCATCGTAGGGGACGTTAAATCCGGGTCGGCGTTCTGGGGCCGGTTCATGACCATGACTGTGGGAGGTGTCCTCCTCTTTGCCATCACGACTACCGTGCTGGCGGTCGTGTTCAGCGATGCAGTCCACGCAATCGGACGGGGCATCGGAGTGTTGTTGTCGTGGATTTTGATAGCTATAGCGGCACCATTTGCAGTGGTAGCTATGGGTGCGATATGGCTGTTATCGAAGGCACGCGGTGAGGGACGAACTGATGTTGTGATCGGAGCCGATTCCAACTTCGAACTAAACACGGACACCGGCCCGGATGTGGTGGACGATGGGAATCTCAGCGTGTTTGATCTTGTGGTCGATCTGCTCAGAATCCCTCTGGCGATCATCATCGTCCTTGCCATCCTCTTCGTTCTTTACATCACGTTCCGCCGATATATGGCAAAACGACGAATTCGCCTGGGGGACGATAGGGAATCGGTACGTGGGGATGCGGATGCCGGTAAGGACCTTCTTGGGCTGTTGGGGAAGTTGTTGCCGGAGTGGACGCGTCGCCACGATCGTTCTGAAGTAGAGCGACGGTATCCTGCTGACGAACCGGGCATATCCGAAGTGTTTCAACTTTACTTCCGATATCTGCAGGCGGCGACTCGTCGTGGGATGTCGCCAGAGTCTGGGCATACGCCGAACGAGTTACGTGGTGCTATGTCACGGGCGTTGCCGGGTATGCCTGTGAATCTAATGACGGACCGTTTTAACGCGGCCTGCTACGGGCATGAGCCTTCGTCTTCTGAGATCGTGGGCAGATTGCGTGCGGGATTGCAGGATTAATACCCGGAGTGGCTAATCGCCAGCATCCGGTTCCGGCAGGTCAATCACTCTGAGCAGGTTTGTGCTGCCGTGGACACCGATTGGGACGCCGATCACCGCGACGGCGCGATCTCCGTTTTTCACGAGTCCGCTATTGAGCGCTATCTGCGAGCCCTGTCTAAACATCTCGTCGATGCTATTTGGCCGGGGGGCGGTGATGACCGTGACGCCCCAACGAAGGGCGAGCCCACGCCCGACTCTGGCGTCTGGCGTAATGACGATGATCGGGACCCCTGGACGGAATCCGGCGACACGCGCTGCTGTGCTACCAGATTCGGTGAATGCGAGGATGACCTTCGCTCCTACGCGGTCCGCCGTGGTCACAGCCGCGTCTGCAATGGCACTGTCCAAACCTTGTATGCCGCTACGACGTCGGCCAGCGATCTCATCCCGATTGAGAGTCTTTTCAGCCTCTAAAGCGACTTCCGCCATGATGCTCGTTGTGATGACCGGATACTCGCCGACAGAGGTTTCTGCAGACAGCATGATGGCATCCGTGCCATCAAGAATGGCGTTGGCGACGTCCGTCACTTCCGCACGCGTCGGCATCGGGGCGTTAATCATCGACTCCAACATCTGTGTAGCCGTGATGACCGCTTTACCTACGTGGTTGGCGCGTCTGATGATCTTTTTCTGACTTTCGGGCACGAGCGCAATGGGAAGCTCTACACCTAAGTCACCCCGAGCCACCATCACGCCGTCCGAGGCGTCGATAATTGCATCAAGGTTTTCCATAGATTCGGCGAGTTCGATCTTGGCAATCAATTGCGGGTGGAAATCGCGCGCAGCAAAGAGATCACGTACAAGGCGTACGTCTTCGGCCGACCTGATGTAAGAGATGCCTACATAGTCGACATGCTGTGAAGCGGCAATGTCCAGTGCTGCGCCGGTCTCCGCTGTCAGGTAGCTGATTTGGGATGCGTGCCCGGGGGCCGAGACAGCTTTGTCCGACTGTACGGGCCCGCCGACGGTGACTTCACATTCGATCTCGTTTTGACTGGCTTTGGTCACTTTGAGTTGTATGGCGCCGTCAGCTATCAGCACATTCGCACCGACGGGTGTGCTGGATACAAACCCCGGGGGATGAACGTAGCCGACTTTGGCCGTAGATGTCCCGTTTCCGTCTCGTAGGATGTAGATTTGACCAGGTTCGAGAATTATGTCTGGTCCGGATTCCGATTCGGGCCCCGGTCCCAATCGGTGTTTTGGGCCGGGAAGGTCGGCAAGAACGGCGACCGCCACTCCGGCGTGATCTGCTCGCGCTCTTACCCGGGCAATTGCCTCGGTTTGCTCGATGAGTGATCCATGTGACAGGTTGAGCCTGGCGACCGACATCCCGGCATGGATCAACTGGTCAATCATTTCATTCGTTGCTGTCGCCGGTCCCAATGTGCATACGATCCGTGTTCGTGGTCGCATGAGCACATATTCGGGAGTCGTATAGGAGGGCATCAAGAATCTCATGAAAACTATGGAGTTTGGTCCGGGCAAACATAGCAGGGAACAGTAGACGATACGCTCGGGGTACTTACCGTTCAATCATCAAAATAAACGTAAAAGCTTCATTTTTGTTGACACGTTCCGATGCCGGTTCATACGATGGTAGTGCTAGAACGCGCGGAACGATGCGTTCGCTCCAAATTTGACCCACCCTCACCACGGATAATGTATCGGTTTTGATGCAACTTTCAGGAGACCTGCTCCTCACGCTCCAGGAAGTCGATGAACGACTGACGAAGAAACAGCAGGAACTTGACCAATTGAATGCCGAACTCGAAGATCAGGCCGAGATACCTGTGCTTACCGAGCGGGCCGAACATGAGCGCGAAATTTCCATCGAAC
>JAAZYK010000043.1:13166-13538 GCA_014239685.1 Dehalococcoidia bacterium
GCCCACCTGGCACGACTTGAGGTTGATGCCGACGCTCTGAGGGAACGGGTGGAGGAACTGGAGGAGCGCATCTACGGCGGGACTGTAACGAACCTTCGTGAACTGACCGCTGTCGAAGAAGAGCAGACGAACGCTCGACGCGAGTTGATGCAGGCGGAAGAGTCTCTAGGCCCGGCTCGACTTGCCGCCGAGGACTCTGAGCGCGCAAAGGAAGAGCTGACGACTACGCTCGCTGAACGTGAGACGACCTGGGCGGAGTCCGCCCCTAAGCTCCGGCGACAGTCACGGGCCGCGGCGAAGGAGGTTGCGGTTCTTGAACAGGAGCGGGCAGAGGCATCGAAGAACGTACCGGCGGACGAGTTGACGATTTAC